>NZ_JBXUGO010000004.1:0-261423 GCF_057180565.1 Serratia sp. HNCC26DJ244
TTGATGTTCACCGACGAAGGGGGCTTTGTGCTGGATGGCAACACCCCGTTGGGGGATGAGGTGATGGATACCAGCAGCCAACTGCTGATTGAATTGAGTACCGACGACCAGGATGAAGCCCACGGCTGGATGCCCGATGGGCAGTTGTATCAGGACTTTCTGGTGATGCTGCGTGTCTATCTGGGCTGGCGCTTCAAGGCCAAGATACGCTTGACGGTCAACACGCGCTTGCTCAGTGTGCCGCCGTTGGGGGAAGCTCCCTTCTGGCTGGGGATGAGCGGCGTATTGGGGGTAGAAGGGGAGTGTGTCCCTGAGGATATCCCCACCACTTTCACCATGGAGCTGGGTGGTTACCAAGGTTTATGCCCGGCAATAGAGACAAAAGGAAACCAACGTGTTACGTACCCGTTTGACTAAATCTGCATGCTGGCTGCTGTTGCCGGTTCTGGTGGGCACGCTGTCAGGGTGTGGCCTGACCCAGAGCGTCAGTGATGGCACCAAATCCGCCGTATCGTCGATTTTTTATAAGAAGATAAAGGTGTTGCGCCTGGACTTCACGGCGCGTGAAGCACTCAATACCGATGCCCATGAAAATAACTCCCTGTCAGAGTCGGTGGTCATCCGGGTCTATCAGCTTAAAGACCGTAAGGCATTCGATAAGCTGGTTTACCAACAGTTATTGAAGGACGGGGAGACGTTGCTGGCGGCGGAGTTGATTGCCAGCCGTGAGGTGGTGCTGAAGCCGGGGGGCGATGCCTCGCTGGATGCACCGATGGACCCCGATACCCAGTTTGTGGCGGTGGTGGGGATGTTCCGTCACCCGGATATGGCCAAAAACAACTGGAAGCTGGTGCTGCAGCGTGAAGAGCTCGACCCGGACAAGCCACGGGTGATTGAAGCGGGCAGTAACCACCTGGCGTTGATACCGGTCAAGGAGTAACCCATGCCCCGTCCCTCATTATATGAAACCCTCTACGGCAACTTTGCCGGGGGGCTGGATTTACACCAAATTAGTGAAGAGAACCAGCTGATTATGTCGGTGCTGGACAATATGCAGCGTATACTCAACTGCCGTGCGGGGACCTTGTCGCATTTACCGGACTACGGTCTGCCGGATATGAGCAAAATCCTGCAGGGGATGCCGGGTACCGCTCACCAGTTAATCACTACCCTGTCTGACGTGTTGCTGAAATATGAGCCGCGCCTGAAGAGGATTGATGTGCTGATGCTGGAACAGAGCACCCCCGGTGAGTTACGCTATGCCATTGATGCCGAGCTGAAGGGTGTGGGTCTGGTGCGCTATGGCACCGAATTTACCCCACAGGGCAAAGTGTTGCTGCGCCACCTGCGTCAGCAACAGTTTATGGATAGCCAGTCACTTTATTGATTAATGTTCTTTGGGAACAGATGGTTGTCATCGTATTACAGGTGTGAGTGATGCACCTTAGCCGATCACCCCTCGCTGGGACGCGTGATACGCGCCCTCAAGGATGGGTTCACGACGTGTCGGCGTTGCGCTTCACTTTCACCACCCTGATGCTTAGTGTGAAGTGATAGTAAGTGTAGTTATTGAGAACAGAGGGAGCTTGTCACATGAATACACGCAAACAACTTAAAAACGGCGGTGACCCGCGCGCCCTGGCGGATTATGCTGCGCTACGGGATGAGATGATGAAGCTTTCCCATCCGGCTCGGCCGGATGTGAACTGGAAGCAGGCGGAAACCCTGTGCCTGCGGCTGTTTGAACAAAATGGCGTCGAGCTGCAGACCGCTGCCTGGTATACCCTGGCACGTACCCATATAGCTGGGGTGGTGGGGTTTAACGAAGGGCTGGCGCTGCTTGATGCGCTGGTGAGTTATCAATGGGCGGTGATGTGGCCGGGGCATAGCCATGCGCGGATAGAAATCATCGCCGGGCTTAGCCCTCGTTTACAGGCGGTGTTGCGCACCTTTCCCCTGGATACCCGTGATGAATTGCCGGCGTTGTATCAGGCGGAGAAAGGGCTGAACAGCTTTTGTGAGGCGCTGGCGCGCCATGAACTGAAACAGGCCAGCCGCATGGACGGGTTGTTGAATCAGGTCAAGCAGGCCATTACCCGGTTGGAAAATTCCCCCCATGAAGAGCAATCTGAGCCGACGGTGGCTCTGCCGCCACAAGCCGTCACGGCAGAGCCGGAGACTGAACTGAGCGGTCATCAACCGCTGGTGTATGTTGCCCAATCGCTGCCGGAACCGCCGCCAACATCATCACTACCCCCATCAACACCCTTACCTCCATCACCGCTACCTCAATCATCGCTACCCCCATCACCACCGCCACCAGCGGATAAACGGGGTTATGTGTGGTCGTTTATCGGCGGGGCCAGTAGTGCCTTACTGGTGGGGGGCCTGCTGCTCTGGGGTTGGCAGTACCAGTATTCGCCTATGGCGGTGGAGCAACAACTGGTGGCATCAATAACGCCGTTGCCGGAACTCCCGCGTCAGGCGGGTCAACTCAATGCATTACGTGAGCCCGGTTCACTGGCCCAGCGGCAGGCGGAGAGTCTGGTACAGCAACAGGGGGCGCAGCTTAACTGGTTGATGGCACTGCCCCCGGGTTGGTCGCAGCAGTATGGACAGCAACTGATTACGCAGTCTCAGACCCTGTGGCCGGGTAACCCGGAGGCAGAACAGATGCATACAGCCTGGCAACAACAGCTGGAAGCCAATGCCTTGCCGTTGACGGCACTGGACAACTGGCATCAGGGGATGGTGAAACTCCAGCAATTGACTGACAGCCTGAATGCGCTGGATGAACGCAAGGGTAAATACCTGACGGGAAGTGAACTGAAAACCATGGTGTTTGCCATTACCCAGGAATTTGGCAAAACAGTGCCGATGGAAGAGCAACTGCGCCAACTGGCGGCGGTCTCAACAGATAACAGCTTATCGGCCAATGCGCAGTCTCAGGCAGAGCAGCGACTGGCGCAATTGCTTAACCGTTATGTGCTGATAAAACAACAGGTAAAAGCGCCATGATACCACTCCCCGTCTGGTTCTTTGATGCCTTTGAACATCTGGCAAAACAAGATATCGATGCATTGAAACAGTTATGGGGAGCGGAGCCCGTGCTGCGAGCAGCAGTGGTACGCCTGGATAAAGATAACCCCGCATTGCATCCCCACAAATACTGTCCTCATTGTGGCAGTGATCACTATGTGCCTAATTCCCGCGAATGGGAATACCGTTGTCTGGACTGTCTTAAACAGAGTTCCCCTGCTACCGAAACCCCCTTTGCAGGCTTGCACCGTCGGAAATATTATATTTTGTATGCAGTCCTGATGACACACTGGGTTAATGACTATATCGAAGATGTGGTCTGGCTTTCAGGGTGCCATAACAAAATCTACTGGAAAGAGTATGCCAGCCGTCTTGAGCCCATATTGGCTGAGTTAGAGACACCTGTTACCCCTTTTCCTCGCTATCTGCATGGGTTCACACCCGAGCAGCAGGGGATGACCTGCCCGTCTTGCCACTCTCACCAGGTGAGGTATAAAGACCTGATGCCTGCGGCTAACCCGGATTTATCCTGCCAAGTCTGTCAGCACCACTTTGTGATGCATGCGAATATGCCCAGGGGGATGCTGCGTGATGGTACTCAACCAGAGGTGCCTGACTGGTTTGAAAAGGAGTTTGATCATACGTCAAATGCTGAGTATGAACACCTGGTAACAGTCTGGCACCGGGAACCGGTACTGCGTGAATTGGTGGATCGTCTGGATGAGCAGAACCCGGATCTGAATCGCGTACAGGAATGCCCATATTGCCATAATCACCGTATTATCCAGCCTGCAAGCGGCTCGGAAAGCTATGCCTGCCCCGCCTGTGGTGCAACCTTTGTCGCTGCGACAGGAACAGTTTTTTATAGAATGCCCAAAGACCGTTATTGGGGGCTCTATCGTGTGCTGGTGTTATTGTGGGGGCAGTGGTACCTGACAAAAGCGCTGCCGATATGCCGATCATCTTCGGTTAATCAATTTCGAATCTATGAAAAACGACTTCAACCGTTATTTGAAGAACTGAAGGGAAGGCCGCTCACCCCACGGCCCCGCTGGTTGCTGGGTTTTACACCAGGGGAGCAGGGGGTAAGATGTTTGCATTGCCATTCGTTGAATTTAACGACGGAGGGGCGCACGGTGTCGCCATTGGATGACCCGAAAATAATCTGTGAGGAATGTGGTCATGAGTTTATGTTGCGGGAATGGTTCAAAGAGCGTGCAAGGAGCAACATGCAGCAAAAATCATGAGTCTGCTGGAAACCGCGAACCTGGCTGATGGGTGTTCTGCGGCGTCTACAGGTTGGCCGGAAACACGTCTGTAGGCGTTGCTGCCGCTGCAGGGGGCACCTTGTCGACTGGAGAGTGCAGACTGTCGTTTCGCCAGTTCCACACTAAGGACTGGCGCTACTGAGAGGGTAAATATCGGAACCCTAGGCAAGGCGTGGCTTCAATGCCATGCACAACTGACTCAGCGCCTGCACCAGAACTCCTCCAACATCCCACTCAGTACATCACCACCTGACCAACGCCTTACCAGGAAAGCTGTCAATATGAGTTAACCGTAACCAGCCATTAACTAAACAGGGTTTGTGCCCAGCGTGCTAAACCTGCAGTGACCGAACCAAAATCGTTACCACTGATGATGGGAATACCGGGTAATTGCTGTTGCAGTGCGCTACGCAGTAATGGCGAACGGGCACTGCCCCCGGTCAGGTAAATCACTTGTGGGTTACACTGACTGGTGGCCAGTGTTGCTCTCACTTGCTCCAGAATGCGTTCCAAAGGTTGCTCAATCGCGCTGGCCAGTTGCTCCTGAGTGATGGTTTTCTCCAGTCCCGAGTGCACAAACGCCAACTGAGTACAGTTGCTCTTCTGCTCAGACAGGGCGATTTTGCTCTCCTCCGCACTTCTTACCAGCCGGTAACTTAAATGTTGCTGGTGTATTTTTAACAGGTATTTCACTTTCTCTGGTTCAGCGGCATCACGGATTAAATCACGTAGCAGGCGACCGGTGGTGGTACTGTAAAAATCAATTTGTGCCGGAACATCGTTAGTTGCCACGGCGTTCCAGTAAGGCAATGCGGGTAGGGCGATACCTTTTTCGGTTTTGCCACCCAAGCCAAACAGTGGCATCAACTGCTTAAAGGCCAGCATGATATCGAGGTCATTACCCCCTACACGGCAACCGCTATGCCCGAGGAGACTCTGCTGACGCTCCACGCGATTTCGCCATTGCGGGCCCATCAATAGCATTGAGCAGTCCGTTGTTCCCCCACCGATATCGACCACCAGCACGGTTTTCTCTTCGCTCAGTGTGGCTTCAAAATCCAGCCCGGCAGCCACCGGTTCGAATTGGAATTCAATCTGCTTGAAGCCCACTCGCTCGGCGGCACGTAGTAAAATGCCTACCGCCTGACGATTAGCCTCTTCACCGCCACTTCCCTGGAAGTTGATGGGGCGGCCAATCACCGTTTGCTCAATATTCTGTTGTAAAACGCTTTCTGCCTGGCGCTTAATGTGCCACATCATGGCGCACACCAGATCCTCAAACAGGGCAATTTGCTGCGGTTTCAACCCATTGGCACCCAGGAAGGATTTCGGTGAGCGGACAAAGTAGGTCTCTTCAGGCTCAGCAAAATAGTGTGCCAGTGCCTGCTGACCAAACGACACGCAGTCACTGCTGACCAGGATATCTTCGTGGCGATTAAAGGTGATGGCACGTTGCAACAGTTGCTGATTATCATCACTGCCGGTAGGTACCTGAGCATAACGATACAGCCACTCACTGACCGCCTCGCGTGTTGGCGCACACAGCATAGAAGGTAAATAAGGGCTGTTGTTTTCTAGCGACAATAATTCCGGGTGATTATTGTGCATGATGGCAACAGAACAGTTGGCGGTGCCATAGTCAAAACCAATAAACATTTTCTTTCCCCATGCCCATTTTCTTTCCCCATGCCAATGAAGGGGGGCGACTTTACATTAGAGTGTTACGCTGGGCAATATGCATACCGTCAATGAATAAATATTTAGCCAAGGTCGCGTCTACCTGTTTATCTTGATCAGGTTGATGTCCGGTTCCCGCACGTCAATGCTGGGTTTAAGTTTCATAATCCAGAAAAGTCGATTGAAGTGATGCCATGAAAAACCAACAACACGCGCTGTATCGTGCATTAAGTGCACGAGACCCTAAATTTGATGGCCGTTTTTTTGTCGGCGTCTCTTCCACCGGTATCTATTGCCGCCCAGTGTGCAGTGCTCGCACGCCAAAAATCGAAAACTGTACCTTTTACCCGAGTGCTGCCGCTGCTGAGTTAGCGGGGTTTCGTCCTTGCCTGAAATGCCGCCCGGAGCTGGCACCAGGATTGGCACTGATCGATTTGGGCAATCGTTATGCGCAGGTAGCGGTGCAATTGATTGAACAAGGCTATTTGGTGGAACATAGTTGCCAACAACTGGCGGCTCGATTGGGTATTTCTGATCGCCACCTGCGGCGTATTTTTGCCGAACAGTTTGGTGTATCGCCGATTGATTATGCGCAGTCATTTCGTTTATTACAGGCTAAACGACTACTGATGGACACCGACTTACCGCTGGGTGAGGTGGCGTTTGCCGCTGGGTTTGGTAGCCTACGGCGTTTCAATGAGCTGTTTAAAAGCCGTTATCGGTTGATTCCTTCGCAATTGCGCAGTAATGCCGGTCAGCATCGGCAGACCACCCAGGCGGGGTTGGTGTTTCATCTGGGTTATCGTCCCCCCTATGATTGGCAACGTATGCTGGATTTTCTGCAGGCGCGTGCCGTCAGTGGGGTAGAGAGTGTAGTCGGAAAACACTATCTGCGTTCAATCACTATCCGCCAAGGGGGGGCTGATTATTCTGGTTGGGTGAGTGTCAGCCCGGAAACGTCACGTCACCGGGTACGAGTGGAAATTGCCCCTTCACTCAGTCGCGTGACCACAGAGGTTTTGCAGCGGATCCGGCAACTGTTTGATTTGGATGCCTCACCAGACTCTATTGTTGATGTCTTGGGGGAACTGGCGATGGATAAGCCAGGGATGCGCTTACCCGGTTGTGTTAATAGTTTTGAACAGGCAACGCGGGCGATATTGGGGCAACTGGTGAGTGTCAAAATGGCGGCCACCTTTGCCAGCAGGATGGCAAAACAGTGGGGGGAACCCTTGCCACAACTTTATGGCGAGATCACCCATTTGTTTCCCGATGCGACACGGATAGCGCAGTTGCAACCGGAAGAACTGCGTCCATTAGGGGTTCAATTGAAACGCGCTGCGGCGTTGATCGGTGTTGCGCGTGCGGTGAGCGAAGGGCGGTTGCAACTGGATAATGTGCTGGATATTGAGCAGGGCATCAAGGCGTTGACGGCATTACCGGGAATTGGCAGTTGGACGGCCAGTTATATCGCCATGCGTGCCTGGTCGTGGCCGGATGTTTTTCTGGCAGGGGACTATCTGATTAAACAGCGTTTCCCCGGCATGACGCCGCGCCAGATTGAACGCTATGCCGAACGTTGGCGGCCTTGGCGCTCTTATGCCACGTTACATCTTTGGCATAATGACGTGTTATACGTTAATTGAGTTTAGTCGCTGCTTTCATCGGCTTGATAGCGGTAAACCTGCCCACGCCCGCCATTTTTGGCTTTGTAGCACGCAGCATCGGCCTCGGCGAGCAACGCTTCACTGGTGCCACTCTGGGCATCAATGCTGGTGATGCCGGCGCAGGCACCGACATGGTGTATTTTGCCTTGCCAATAGAATGGATACTCTTTTATCTGGGTAATCATCTGTTGCATCAGAGTCTGGGCATTTTCTAGCGCGCAACCAAATAAAATCATGCCAAATTCGTCACCACCCAGTCGTGCCAGACAGTCGTTATTACGCAGTTGGCGTTGCATCAACTGGCTAATCTCTTTCAACAGAGCATCACCTGCCGCATGCCCAGCACTGTCATTAACCGCCTTGAATTTATCAAGATCGAGGAAGACCAAAACATGGCGTTGGTCGTTATCTCTGGCATTGGCAATAGCATATTTCAACTGTTGTTCGAAGCTGGTGCGGTTTTTCAAATTGGTCAGGGCATCGTGTGAGGCGTTGTAGCTGAGTTTATTCATCAATTCCCGAGCGGCACTCACATCTTGCAGTACGATTACTGTACCTACCACGTCGCCATCAATGGTTTTCAATGGTGATATTGACTCTTGTACATCAAAACAATGACCATGTTGGTTATGGAGCACCAGTGAATTATCTGAGGGTAGGGCTTTGCCTGCCTGCAGAGTGTATTGCAGCGGGTTTTCCACCTTGGGGCCATCGATACCATCAGTTAAGTGTACGATGTTGTTGATGGGCATGCCCAGTGCCTGGGCTAACGGCCAACCACACATCTGCTCAGCCACGGGGTTCATAAAGGTGATGCGCATTTCGCTATCAGTAGAAATAACCCCTTCACCGATGGCGTCCAGGGTAATGTGTAAACGCTCTTTTTCTTGGTGCAGAGCCTCGGTCAGTGACTTTACTTCCGTCATATCGATATGCGTGCCGATGATCCGCTGTTGATTACCCTGTTTATCCAGAATCACGTTACCTTGGCTGCGCATATGGCGGATCTCGCCTGAAGGTTTTTTGATACGAAATTCCATGACAAATGCTTGGGCATGCTCGGTTATCGCCATCATTTGCTGTTTAATACGTTCTCGATCTTCCTGTAGCAGCATTGATTGCCAAAGTTTGAGTGTTGGGGTCTGGTCTGCCGTCAAACCATACAGTTCGAACATCCGTTTATCCCAATTGAGTTTCTTCTCACTGGGTACCCATTCCCAAATACCAATCCCACCTGCCTGATTGGCCAAGGTAATACGCTCCACCAAGCGGCGATTCTCTGCCTCGGTACGTTTCAATTCGCTGATATCTTCCACCTGGAAGATAAAATAGAGGGGGTGGTTTTTCGCATTACGCACCAGTGATACCGCTTGTAAGGTCCAGATGCTATCCCCTCCCTTACGAAGGTAGCGTTTTTCCATGGTGTAGCTACTGATACGGTTCGCCAGCAGATCTTGCCGTTGTGCCAGGTCACTCTCCAAATCGCTTGGGTGGGTGAGTTCTTGGTATGTCAGGTGGTGTAGTGCCTCAGCAGGGTAGTTCAGCAGTTTGCATAAAGCCTGATTAACCTGTAGCCATTTTCCTTCCGGTGACACTAACGCCATACCGATGGCTGAATACTCCAATGCATTACGGAAACGGGTCTCACTTTCTACAATATGCCGCTTTTCTACCCGCAGGGTATGCATGACCATCGCCATGGCATGGGCTGGGATCAAAATCAGCAACAGTGGCATATAGACCTCTAAGTCACTCAAAAAGGGCAGCCGACCCTGAAGATCTAGCACCCCGAGGGAGGTCATAATGGTAATCATTAAGGTGGCCGCAAAGCCGGTGATAAAGGTTTCCAGCCGGGGGAGGCTGAGTGCGGCCAACAGCAGTGGAGGAATAATAAAAGTAAAGGGAAAGGGCAGATTGAGCAGGGCCAGATAGGTCAGCACCAAGGTGCCCACCAATACCAATAACAACTTGAACAGATTATCTATCTTTAACATTGAGCGGCGATAGACCAGCCCGATCGGTGCCAGAGCCAATACCCCGATGGCCTCCGAAATAAACCAGGTACCGACGGGGCGCCAAAATGAGACTTCGGGTTTAGCTACCACGGTTGCTGCCAGCAGGGCGGTGATCAAAGGGGTAAAAATGACGGCACAACCGACAAACTTCAGCCAATTTACCAGACTGTTAAGGGGATCGTTTGCTGGCAGTATCTGCTGTAACAGCATGGTGCTGAGGGAAGCCCCCAGCAGGTTAATCAACATCAATTTGACGGGTAACCAGCCTAGACCGAACAACAGGAAATTGGCAGCACAGATAGCGGTGCCACTGAAGAGTAATGATAACCCCCAGCTATGCCTTGGGCGGCGGTAGAGCTGCATAATGATGGCTGCCGTGGGGAACCAGAGTGGGGTAAATGCCTTGGCTTCAAAGGAAAGCGTCAGGCAAATATAGGCCAACAGGAAAACAATAATTGCTGTTAGCAAGGCGTGAGTGAAGACAGAACCTTGTTTTTTGCTTGGCGGGGTAACGGTACTGATATCCATGGAGAACCTTACTGTTCTGTCGGCTACTGCACTATCCCCATGGCTCTTCTGGCTATTGGGGCTGGTTATTATTGCGCCTTTCCATGGCTTTCCCCTTTCGGAGGTGTTGCGAACAACTGTACAACAGGATAAGAAGTCGCATTCCGGCGATTTTTCTTCAGGTTGCTTTTCTTAATATTTTTAGGTTACGGCATGCAAATCAATTTCTGACTGATTTTCCTCAATTTTCTCGTTAGCAAGCAACTTGAAAGCTAACACGTATAGTATAATAAGGTCACAAACGATTATGTAATTATATTGTTTCTAATTGGTATTGAAATGAACATATTTATTCTATTTACAATAGGAAAATAGTCGCCAAACCGAGGAAAATAAAGAAACCACCGGTATCGGTCAGCGCGGTAATCAGTACGCTGGAACCCACCGCAGGATCACGGCCCAGTTTAAGCATGGTCATCGGTATGACAACGCCCATCAAGGCGGCGACCAGTAGGTTGAGAAGCATCGCCAGTGCCATCACGCTCCCCATTGCTGGGTCGTCATACAGCAAATAGGTGACCAGCCCCATAATGCCCCCCCAAACGATGCCGTTAATCATTGCCACCCCAAGTTCCCGGAGTAACAGCCGGGGGATATTACCGGCTTCGATCTGGTGTAATGCCAATGCGCGTACAATCATGGTAATGGTTTGGTTACCGGTATTTCCACCGATCCCGGCAACAATAGGCATTAAGGCCGCTAACGCCACTAACTGTGAAATGGTGTTTTCAAACAGCCCAATAACCCGTGAAGCGATAAACGCGGTGCACAGGTTGATAGCTAACCAGGTCCAACGGTTTTTTACTGCTTTATAGACCGGCGCAAACACATCTTCTTCCGGACTTAATCCCCCCATGCGGCGCAGGGTGCTATCACTCTCTTCGGTAACGGCATCCACCACTTCCTCAATACTGAGACGGCCCATGAGTTTGCCTTTGCCATCGACGACGGGGGCGCTGATCAGGTCATAGCGCTCGAAGGCACTGGCTGCAGCTTCCGCTTTGTCTTCAGGTTGAAAGGTCGTCGGGTCATTATCCATCACTTGTGATACTGGCGTTTGCGGATCATTAAGTAAGATAGCGGTCAAAGGCAGTTCACCGAGCAGCGTATTTTTACGGTCAGTCACAAACAGTTTATCGGTCGCTTGGGGGATGGTTTTACGTTGGCGCAAGAAACGGTGCACGGTGCCGAGAGAGACTTCTGGACGTACAGCAATCAATTCAAAGTCCATCATCCAACCCACCGTATCCTTACCGTATTGAATCACTTCACGGACTTGGGCACGTTTATCGGGTTGCAGTGATGTCAGCAGGCGCCCCATCAGATTTCGCGGTAGATACTGCGCCAGATAGGCTTGCTCATCGACATCCAATGTTTTGATCGCTTTGAGCAGGTCTTTATCGCTCATGGTTTCGATCAGGCTATCCCAGACCGGTTCTGCGACCTCCACCAGTGTTTGACCACGTTTGGTATTGTCCACCAGACGCCATAGCGCAAGACGTTCATCCTGTGGCAAGGCTTCCAGTAGGTCTGCCAGGTCGGCAGCGTGCATCTCATCCAGCAGATGAGTGATTTCGGCAGTATCGCTCAGCAGGCTCCTTTTGCGAAACTGTTTTCCTACTGTGGGGCGGCCAAGTATATCATCGACCAAGGGTTTGTTGTTTAATAGCAGCCCGAGAATGCGTTGACGATGTTCGGCGACTTTCTTAACGTTATGTGTAGTATTGGACATGCTATGCCCTAGTCTATTCAAAGTGCAGTCAATATACCCGCAGCTTGAATAGCTACGAGAGTATTGGGACTATAGATAAGGAATATTCTAGGGTTTTTTATTGGTTTTTGCTCTATATAATTGATTATGGCTCAATGTTAAGCTATGCCTATGAGTAGAATTTACAGCCGTTCTTGATGTGAGCCGAATGTATTAGTCAACTCTTCGAATGGACTGGCGGCTGGATAGGACCCTGCCTTATCTGCGGTTTAAATACCCTTAAGTACCAAAGTGAATCATGTCTTGGCGGATACAGTATCTTGATGGTTATTTTAAAGTTTTGGGATAAATTACGTGACCATTGGTGGGGGCAACCGATAGTGTTGAGCCTGCTATTGTTACCTATTGCTGGCTGGCTTTCACCGCGCTTGATGTTGCCCGGTGGTAAAATTTACCTGGTTTATTTGCCACTAGCCGCCTGCCTTTCTTTGCTGATGGTGTATAACTGGCGTGCGCTGCCAGGCATCGCGCTGGCGATACTTATCCGTTATTCCAACCGTGGAAGCTGGCAAATTGACCTGATCATGATGTTGGTCTATGTTGGCTGCTTGAGCGCGTGCTGGTGGGGATATCGTTGTCAGACCCAGCGCCAATGGTGTTTGGGGTTTACTGAGCTGAAGCTGGGTAAACATCGGCTAATCTGGCTGGTGGTGTTGCCACCGATAGTCATGATTTTCACATTACAGATAATTATCAATTTGGGTCTGCTGCCTGACGAATTGGGTATGTTGTCTAATAAAGACAATAATCTGTATGCACTCATTAACCTCCAGGCGATGGTGCTTGGTTGCCTCTCTTCCATGCAACTGTTCTATTGTGTGCTACGGGTGCTTAAAACCCCTAGATTTGCTGGCGTTCTGTTGGGGCGTGTTCGCCGGGAGATGGCACCTTCAGTAAAAAATAGCGAGTTACAGCTGTGGTTTGCGGTACTGGCTATTCTCTTGCTAGTCCTGTCTTATCACACCGCCGAAATTGGCTTTTTGCAGGTTCCTGATTACACCCTAACACTGTTATTACCGGTGATGCTGTATAGTGCAATGCGCTTTGGCTACCAGTTTAACGGTATTGTCTGGGCGGCAAGCCTGCTGGTACTGTTCTTCAACTATCAGGGCTTTGTGCAATGGAATAATGTGCTGCATAACCTGACCATGATCTCTGCAATGATGCTGGCCTTCACCCTCAGTATTTTATTGACCTCTGCGGTGCACACCCGGCAACGGATTGATCATGCCAAGGCACAGAGTGCTTCATTGAAGGATCCAGTCATTGGTTTGCCCAACCTGCGTGCGTTAAAACTCGATCTGGCTAAAGCGTCACGTTCAACACTCTGTTTTTTGCGTATCTCCGAGCTGGATCTGCTCAGCCGTAACTATGGTATGCAACTGCGTATTCACTTTAAACAGGCGTTGGCGACGGAATTGCGCACCAAGGTATTGGAAGAGGGGGAAGAAGTTTACCATATGCCGGGTTATGAACTGTTGATTCGTCTAAATAGTTTCGATGCAGAAGCCCGGTTGGTTAATATCCAAGAGGTACTGGATAAGTTCCGTTTGGTGTGGAACGGTCTGTTAATTCATCCGCCATTAGGCATGAGCTATTGCACCGTCTATTCAGAGGTTGAGCATTTGCATGTGCTGCTGGGGGAAATGAGCTCATTGGCTGAGTTATCCTTGACCACGGGTCAGCCGGAAAATATGCAAGGTACTCAGCATATCGTACAAAATGAGATCAAGCGTAAAGTCTCTTTGTTACATTCGGTGCAAAGCTCATTGGATAACGACAGTTTTATTTTGATGGCTCAACCCATCGTCGGTATCCGTGGTGATGTTTACCATGAAATTCTATTGCGTATGCTCGATGCTCAGGGCAACTGCCTGCTACCTGATCAATTTCTACCGGTGGTCCATGAGTTCGGCCTGGCCTATAAATTGGATATGTGGGTGTTAAACCAAACGCTGAAATTTATGGATAGCAACCGCGATACGCTACCCAGTGTACGGTTGTCGGTAAATTTGTCACCCTTTTCGCTGTGCCGACCCGGTTTGGGGCAGGATGTACGGCACGCGTTGCGGCAATATAACATTGAGCCTTATCAGCTTATTCTGGAGATCACCGAGTCCCATTTGATGGGGGATATTAAATATGCACAAAATTCGTTAAGAGAATTGCGCAAATTAGGTTGTCGCATTGCTCTGGACGATTTTGGTACTGGCTATGCCACTTACAACCGTCTTAAAGCACTGGATGTGGATACGGTGAAGATCGATGGGAGTTTTGTGCAGAATATGTTGACCAACAGGGTGGATTACCAGATTGTTTCCTCAATCTGTAAAGTGGCACTGATGCGCAGGTTATCCATTGTGGCGGAGTATGTGGAGTCGGCAGAACAGCGTGATGCCCTGCGAGGTTTGGGGGTAGATTACATGCAAGGGTTCTTTATTGGCCGGCCTCAGCCGTTGAAATCCTTGCTGGTAAAGCCGCCAAAGGCAAACCAGGTGTAAGCCAGCGTGCTTGATTCTCCGCCTCTCTTTGTTATAGAGGCGGAGTTATAGAGGCGGAGGGGTTACCAATAACCACCAGCCAATGATCCTCGACGACGATATTAGTCTGACTGAACTTTGTCTGCCTCACCCTCTTCTTCAATAATCAACCTCCAGCCTACCACATCATTCCAGTAGGTTTGTTCCCGCTCAAAGTCCAACTGGACCAGGTTATTCTGAGTGAGATAGCCAGCGGGAAAACGTAGCGTCCAGTGGTTATCATCGGTCGTCAGGCGGAGTGTTTCTGGTGTGGTGGTGGATTGACGCTGGTTGTTGAGCAGGGTGCTCAGACGTAATAGCTGTATTAATGGCAGGTAATATTTTTTCTTGAACAGATTTAGCCGGGGTAATTCGTCAAGCTTGATTGCCTTACGTTGAAAACGTACCAGTGCTGCCAGCAGCAGTTGTTGCTCTTGATTGAAGCCGGGCAGATTGGTGTTTTGCAGAATATAGGCAGAATGGCGGTGCATACCGCTGTGGTTGATACTCAATCCGACCTCATGCAGCATGGCGGCCCATCTTAACAACGCTTCGAGCTGCGGTTGTACTAGCTTGGTATTTTGAGCCATCCATTGGGCGTACAGCAGTTCGGTGGTTTCCAGCACTCGCTTGGCTTGTTCTCGGTCGATATTGTAGTGTTCAGCCAGGCTGGCTGCAGTACGGCTGCGAATATCTTGATGGCGGAAACGACCTTCCATTTCATAGAGCACGCCCTCGCGCAGTGCACCGTCGGAAAGACGGAGTTCGCGCACCGCCAGCGCATCAAAGACGCCACAAAGGATGGCTAAGCCGGGAACAAACACAAATTGACGGTCTTCCGACAGCCCAGGTAAGTTCAGGGTGCTGAAGTCTTTAAACTGCAAGACTTGTTCCACCAGCATTTCGAGCCTTTCAGGGGTAATCAGGCCCTCTTTTTCGCCGATGGCAACCAACACCTCATAAGCCGCCTTAATGGTACCTGACGCCCCCAAGGCATATTGCCAGCCTTGAATACGGTATTGCCAGGCCAGCGTTTCCAGCTTCTGTGCGGCGGCCAGTCGGGCCCGCTTGAAGTTGGTTTTGCTTATCTCACCGGCGGGGAAAAATTGTTGAGCAAAGCTCACACACCCCATACGGCGACTCTCTGCCAGCAAGGGTTCGAAGCCTTCACCAATCACCAGTTCAGTGGAGCCACCGCCAATATCAATCACCAGCTTACGGCCTTTTTCTGGTTGGGTATGTTCTACCCCCATAAAGATAAGACGCGCTTCTTCCTGGCCCGAGATAATTTCGATGGGATAAGGGATCACTTTAGCAGCACGTTTCAAGAAAACTTCGGCGTTGACCGCCTCGCGCAAGCTATGAGTGCCGACAATTGTCACGTTGTCAGCGGGGAAACCCTGCAACCGTTCAGCAAACAGTGCCAGACAGGCCAGCCCTCTTTCTATGGCTTCCTCGCTGAGCACATTATTGCTGTCCAAGCCATCAGCGAGGTGCACTCGTTGTTTTAAACGGCCTAATATCTGTAAGGCACCATTGACGACGCGGGCAATGACCATATGAAAGCTGTTCGAACCCAGGTCGATAGCCGCGATTTCTTGTGGTTTATTGGTCGTGGAACTGGTGGTTAGTGGCATAGGATGACCTGATTTTCCGGTTGTTCCTGAGCTTTTAAGTACTCATAAATCGCCATCTGGGCACGTACTTTACGGCGATTACCACGAGGGACGTACTGGTTGCTCAGTTCTTTATCAAGATAACGGGCTTTAACGGTATCGCTGAACAGGATCTCCAGGATATCCAGAACACGTTGTTTCAGTGTGGGATCCAGTACCGATACCGCGACTTCAATACGGTAATCGATGTTGCGTGTCATCCAGTCGGCAGATGAGAGATAAACCCGTTTATCGCCTTTATTTTCAAAAACATAAACCCGATCATGCTCAAGAAAACGGTCTACTATACTGATTACCTGAATATTTTCACTGATTTTCGCCAGGTTGGGGATCAACGAGCACATACCACGAACCAGTAGACGGATCTTCACGCCAGCGGCGGAAGCGGTATATAAACGATCAACCAGCCCCTTATCCACCAGGTTATTTATTTTTAGCATAATGCCGGCATTTTCCCCAGCCAGTGCATTGGCAATTTCCTGGTCGATCAGGTCATATAACATCCGGCGCGAGTTCTGAGGCGAAACCATCAAGTTATCGAAGGTCACTGGCCGATAGGGATGTTGAATGAAATTGAATACTCTGCGTACTTCATTGGTGATGCGAGCATCAGCCGTTAGCAATGAGTAGTCGGTGTAGAGCCGAGCGGTTTTCTCATTAAAGTTGCCAGTACCAATATGAGCATAGCGCACAATGTCTTCGCCTTCACGGCGTGAAATCAAGAATAGTTTGGCGTGGATCTTCAAGCCAGGTGCGGAGAAAATGACATGCACTCCCGCTTCCGTTAGCCGTTTGGCCCAGTGAATATTGGCTTCTTCATCAAAACGAGCTTGCAACTCCACCACCACCGTCACTTTCTTGCCGTTATGTGCGGCGTGGATCATCGATTCGATAATGCGCGAATTTTTGGCTACCCGGTAGATATTGATTTTGATCGCTAAGACGCTCGGGTCGAAGGATGCTTGACGCAACAGTTCTAACACATGCTCAAAGGTATGGTAGGGGTAGTACAGCAGCACGTCTTTTTCGCGGATGGCATCAAAGCCGTTGCGGAATTTATCAAACCAGATATGGCGCAGGCGTGGCAGCGGCGGGTTGACCAGATTGGCCTTGCCGACATTTGGAAAGCTGATGAAATCTTTGAAATTGTGATAGCGGCCACTGGCAATCACCGAGTCATAATTCGAAATCCCTAGCTTGAGACGTAACATTTCTACCATTTCACTTGGCATATCACGCTGATAAACAAAGCGTACCGGTTCTGCTGTCAGGCGCTGTTTGAGGCTGGATGACATTAATTCCAACAGGCTGGATTCCATTTCGGTCACCAGGTCGTATTCCGCATCACGGGTCATCTTCATTGAATAGGCATTGAGTGCGTCATAATCGAAGAACCCCTTGAAGATGTCATCCAGGCAATAGCGTAGAATATTATCCAACAGGATCATCGGCTTGCGGCGCCTTGGTGCTTCAGGTGGCAGATTAACGAAGCGGGGAACCTTGTCAGCAGGGATTTCCAGTAACGCATACTCGATATGTGTGCCACGAATAATCTCCACCGCCAGGTAGGTGTAATCGTCTTTTAGGAATTCCACCAGATTGGTATCGCGGTTGAGCAGTATCGGTGTGATATGTTGGCGTAGGTTGTGCTTAAAATACTGGCGCAGCCAGATTTGCTGGTTTTCTGATACTTGGCGTTCGTTAATCAAGAAGATTTGGTTGCGCGCCATTTCCAACAAGAGTTCGTTGTACAAAGTGTCGAATTCTTGATCCGTTTTTAATACTTTGGCCTGAATTTTTTTCAGTAAATGACGGGAAGTGCCTACTGAACCTTGCTCTTCACTGATTAATAGGCGCCGCTTCAGATCGGCAAAACGGACTTTATAGAATTCATCAAGATTGTTGGAGTAAATGCCCAGAAAGCGCATACGCTCAATCAAGGGATTGCTCTTATCTGCCGCTTCCTGTAATACGCGTTCATTAAAGGATAACCAGCTTAATTCTTTATCGATGTAGAGCTTTTCCTGACTCATGGTCACTCCAGTTCAATGTTAGAAAAGGATCTGCGATACCGCTTTGTCTCCTACGCTATTATCGCGAGAGATTGACAGGAATGTCCAACTTATCTGCGGGGTTGCCCCCGCCGTTATGTCGTGTCAGTAATCTTTCGCGAGAATAAAGGAGAGATTACTGACCAAGGGGGCTTAGGTTTTACTGACCTGGTCGAATATGTTGGCCTGTTCATCCTTTTCTGACTTGGCCGAGTTGCTGCCTATTTTCAGCGGAGCGGCCTTTTCTTTCCCTGGTTGTATCTGCGGCGGCGTTTTTTGCATCAGATGAGATTGACCAATAAACAAGCCGCCTTTCTCAATAGAAATTTCATCGGCATAAATATCACCCTGCATACTCCCTTTGGTCAGAATTGACAGTGAGTCCGCATAGCAACGCCCTTCGACTGACCCATTGATCATGATCTGCTGGGCACGGACCTCACCTTTCACTTGACCACTGTGTTCAATACGAACGCTTTGTGTACAGGTAATATTACCCTCGATTCTCCCTTCAACGATGATACTCCCCTCCGCTTCGAACATGCCGGTAAACTGGGTACCTGTGGAGATAAAGGTATCTTTTTTAGCCCGGACAGGCTTGATGGCATCGATGGCGTCGGCCATTACGGCTGATTCAGTGGGCGGTGAAGGCTGTTCGGGCAGCTCATCGGGGGTTGGTTCGTTGTTGGTTTTTTTTTGTTTGTTGAATGACAGCATTTTATTCACCTTTGTTATTTTGCAGATAAAAACCAGTGTCGCTAATGACGCTAATATCAAAACGGTCAGTAGCCCACGTTTAAAGTAGACACCTGCAAGGCTGAACCCTGTTAGCCAGAGTATGATAAATAGAACCCATAATGCCCAGATACACCATAACAAGTTGTAATTACGCATATTTTTAGGTCAGTTAACGTTCATTTTGCAACGGAGCGTGGTGTGTCCGGCACAACCTGCCCACAGTAAGATCACTGTTCCTGTGAGC
Source organism: Serratia sp. HNCC26DJ244 (assembly GCF_057180565.1). Lineage (NCBI taxonomy): Bacteria > Pseudomonadati > Pseudomonadota > Gammaproteobacteria > Enterobacterales > Yersiniaceae > Serratia > Serratia sp. HNCC26DJ244. Next base: position 19,233 of record NZ_JBXUGO010000004.1, read on the forward strand.
GTTATCCGCTTTGGTGTGGGGGATAATACTCAATACTTCAATTGTGGTTCAAGTTATCTGGTAGAGACTTGCCATATTCATTTTTTATGGATGCTGGCAGAACCCTTTGTTTAGCTGATTTATTCATCTGTTATCGGGGAGGTGAGTCCCCCCCAATTTATTGCCATTATGCTTGTGGCTTTTTGAACATCGCCAGATATTGGGGCTGGAATATGCACATACGCAACACCGTCCGGTATTCACCATTAACAAAGAACTCGTCAATCAGCTCCCCCTCAACTTCAAAACCCAGTTTACGGTAGATATGGATCGCTTTGGGATTCTCTTTGTCGACGATCAGATACAATTTATAGAGGTTAAGTACCGAGAAACCGTAATCCATCGCCAGTTTGGCAGCGGTGCTGGCATAGCCTTGACCTTGATGGGCGGGGTCGATAATTATCTGAAATTCCGCACGACGATGGATATGGTCGATCTCCACCAGCTCTACCACGCCAACCTTGGCGCCTTGATGCTCGATGATAAAACGCCGCTCACTTTGGTCGTGAATATGTTTATCGTAGAGATCGGCAAGCTCGACAAAGGCTTCATAGGGTTCTTCGAACCAGTAACGCATCACACTGGCGTTGTTATCCATCTGATGAACAAAGACCAAATCGTCTCGTTCTAATGGACGCAGTTTAACGTTGGTGGCGCTCGGCATATTTTCTCCTCACAGTTTTCATCTGTGGAGAGTATAAGGTATAACGCCTGAGCCTGATTAAAAATATAGAGCCTGGATAGTGCGTATCCAGGCCATCTCGTCAGCGTTATTTCAAGGGTAGATATTAGTCTGCTGCGTATCCTTGCGCGGATAAACGTTGCCCATCCAGCCAGGCGGCGTTATCACGCATCTCCAGTCGCCCTTCGATAAACCAGTTCACCACCAGCGGATAGAGGGTATGTTCCTGAGCCTGCACCCGCTCAATCACCTCATCTTCCGCATCACCGGGGAAGATCGGCACTTTAGCTTGCAGGATCACCGGGCCACCATCGAGTTGCTCAGTGACAAAGTGTACCGAGGTGCCGTGTTCATTATCACCGTTATCAATAGCCTGGCGGTGAGTATGTAACCCGGGGTATTTGGGCAGCAGGGAAGGGTGGATGTTTAACATACGCCCAGCATAATGTTGCACCAAGGGGTTACTGAGGATGCGCATATAACCCGCCAACACGATGAGATCCGGTTGATATTGGTCGATGGTTTGTTGCAGTGCACTATCAAAGGCTTCACGGTCAACAAAGTTTTTGGCCTCGAGCACATCAGTGGCAATACCCGCTTCTTTGGCCCGTTGCAGGCCATAGGCTTGGGGAACGTTGCTGATCACCGCCACAATATTGGCGGTGATCCGGCCCTGTTGGCAGGCATCGATCAGTGCCTGGAGGTTACTTCCTTGGCCTGAAATCAACACCACAATCTTTTTCATTACTGAATAACCACTTGTTGTTGGTCAGAAGAGGCCATCAGTTTACCGATTGTCCAGGCTTTTTCACCTGCGGCGGTGAGTAAAGCGAGCGCTTTTTCTGCTGATTCTGCTGGCAATGCAATCACCATACCCACACCACAGTTAAAGGTACGGTACATTTCATGGTGGCTGACATTACCGGTTTGCTGTAACCAACTGAAGATAGCGGGCCATTGCCAACTCGATTCATCAATCACTGCTTGCACACCAGCGGGTAACACCCGTGGAATATTTTCCCAGAAGCCGCCACCGGTTAAGTGAGCGATGGCATGCACATCGACCTGCTCAATCAACGCCAGGACCGATTTTACGTAAATCCGGGTTGGGGCGAGTAGGTGGTCAGCTAGGGGTTGGCCAGCCAGTAACGTGGTGGAGGGGTCGGTCTGACTGACTTCCAGAATTTTGCGTACCAGCGAGTAACCATTGGAGTGCGGGCCTGAAGCGCCTAGCGCGATCAAAACATCCCCTGACTGTACCTTACTGCCGTCGATGATCGCTGATTTCTCGACCACACCCACGCAAAAACCGGCGACATCGTAATCCTCACCGTGGTACATACCTGGCATTTCGGCGGTTTCGCCGCCTACCAGCGCGCAACCCGATTGTTTACAGCCTTCGGCAATGCCGCTGATCACACTGGCAGCGGTATCGACATCCAATTTGCCGGTGGCATAGTAATCAAGGAAGAAGAGGGGTTCTGCCCCCTGAACCACCAGATCGTTAACACACATCGCTACCAGGTCGATACCAATGGTGTCATGGCGTTTAAGATCCATAGCCAGGCGCAGTTTGGTGCCAACACCATCGGTGCCGGAAACCAGTATCGGCTCACGATATTTTTGTGGTAATGCGCATAGGGCACCAAACCCCCCTAAGCCACCCATGACCTCTGGGCGACGGGTCTGTTTTACTACACCTTTGATGCGGTCCACCAATGCATTACCTGCATCAATATCGACACCTGCGTCTTTATAGCTGAGAGAGGTTTTATCGGTCACTGCGCGATCCCCACGACGGTTTGCGGTTTGAAATGGTGCTGCCGGTGTTGATTCCGGAACAAGGCGCGCCAATTCTAACAGCGTAAGCAAACGTTTGCGAGAGGCTTTGTGACACACACTGGGATTTTCGTCTATAACTTATCATTTGAACTGATAGCTCACCGGTGATCATTTGCCTTACCCAGAGCCTATGGTGATTATTACGCTTTTATTGATCTTGATCGGGCTCTGGGTAGTGGCGTGCTCAGGAAAAGGCGGTATAATCCGGCGATTTTTTTGGCCGCACCGCCTTAAACCGCCTTAATAGGAGAAGAACAATGAAGATCGTTGAGGTGAAACACCCGCTAGTTAAACACAAGCTCGGACTGATGCGTGAACATGATATCAGCACCAAACGTTTTCGTGAGTTGGCTTCTGAAGTGGGTAGTTTACTGACCTATGAGGCGACGGCCGATCTGGCGACAGAAACCGTCACCATCGAAGGTTGGTGCGGGTCAGTAGAAGTGGAACGAATCAAAGGGAAAAAAATTACCGTCGTACCCATTTTGCGTGCCGGTCTTGGCATGATGGAAGGGGTATTAGAACATGTGCCAAGCGCGCGTATTAGCGTGGTAGGGGTTTATCGTGACGAAGAAACCCTGGAGCCAGTGCCTTATTTTCAAAAGCTGGTTTCTAATATCGCCGAGCGTATGGCCTTGGTGGTCGACCCAATGCTGGCTACCGGCGGCTCGATGATTGCAACCATCGACCTGCTGAAAAAAGCCGGTTGTAGCAGCATCAAGGTATTGGTGCTGGTGGCGGCCCCTGAAGGATTGGCGGCGTTGGAAAAAGCCCACCCAGATGTTGAAGTGTATACCGCTTCTATTGACCAGTGTCTGAACGAGAAGGGGTATATCGTGCCCGGCTTGGGGGATGCAGGCGACAAGATATTCGGTACCAAATAAATGATCAGCCGACCAGAGAGTCGGCTTTTTAATGCTCCTTGTCTTTCAGGCGTCAACGTTGTTGCTGTTAACACGTCGGCGAGCAATGAGCAGAGCAGAGATAAAGTAGCTACTAGATTGAAACTATTGACTTAACACAGAGGAAAGCCACCCCATGACCCGTCGCGCCATTGGCGTTAATGAACGTCCACCGCTGTTACAGACCATCCCACTGAGTTTCCAACATTTGTTTGCGATGTTTGGTGCCACCGTGGTGGTGCCGATCATGTTCAATATTAACCCAGCTACCGTACTGCTGTTTAATGGCCTCGGCACGCTGTTGTATCTGTTTATCTGTAAGGGCAAAATTCCCGCTTATCTGGGCTCCAGCTTTGCTTTTATCTCCCCGGTCATGCTGTTATTACCCTTGGGATATGAAGTGGCCCTGGGTGGCTTTATCATGTGTGGTCTACTCTTTTGCCTGGTGGCCTTGATTGTGAAAAAGGCCGGCACCGGCTGGCTGGATGTGATGTTCCCGCCAGCAGCAATGGGGGCGATTGTTGCGGTTATCGGTTTGGAATTGGCCGGTGTAGCAGCCAATATGGCCGGGTTATTGCCAACGGAAGGTAGCCCCGCGAATAGCACCACTATCATTATCTCGGTGGTAACCTTGGGTGTGACGGTGTTAGGTTCAGTGCTGTTCCGTGGGTTTCTGGCGATTATCCCCATCTTGATTGGAGTGTTGGTAGGGTACGCATTGTCGTTCTTTATGGGTGTGGTCGATTTAACCCCTATTCGTGAAGCTCCCTGGTTTGCTCTGCCCACTTTTTATACTCCACGTTTTGAGTGGTTTGCCATCTTTACCATTCTGCCTGCGGCGCTGGTGGTGATTGCTGAGCACGTTGGTCATCTGGTGGTGACGGCGAACATCGTTAAAAAAGATTTGATGCGTGACCCGGGCTTACACCGTTCGATGTTTGCCAATGGGATTTCAACCGTGTTCTCCGGTTTCTTCGGTTCAACACCGAACACCACCTACGGGGAAAATATTGGCGTCATGGCCATCACCAAGGTGTACAGCACCTGGGTTATCGGTGGTGCGGCAATTTTAGCCATTCTGCTTTCGTGCATCGGTAAATTGGCAGCGGCGATTCAGGCAATTCCAGTACCGGTGATGGGCGGTGTTTCTCTGTTACTTTACGGGGTGATTGCCGCTTCCGGTATTCGCGTATTGATTGAATCCAAAGTGGACTACAACAAGGCGAAAAACCTGATCCTGACTTCGGTGATCCTGATTATTGGTGTCAGTGGTGCCAAGGTGCATATTGGTGCGGCAGAATTGAAAGGGATGGCACTGGCGACGGTGGTGGGGGTTGGCCTAAGCCTGTTATTCAAACTGATCAGCCTGTATCGCAAAGATGAAGACGTGATTGATGTGCTGGAAGTCCCAGTCCCTTCCAAGGATCAATAACCTTCCAAGGATCAATAAAAAAATAGCAACCTGAAGAGTGTGATTCAGGTTGCTTTTGCCACGCCTGAAGAACAAGGCGCACCAGTGCGCCCTTATCAGCCAAGAGCTGTTGCAACTCATTATTTATTGATGGTTTTTTTGTTGGCGATGCCATTACCATCATCGTTAATCAAACTGTAACTGATACTGTCCGGTTGCCAGGCTATCGCACCACTGATATCCAACGTTTTGCTGGAGAAAGGGGGTAACATGCCAATATCTACCGGGTATGATTGCGTTTTCCCCATTATCTTGGCGGCATTGAAGGTCGCATAATAAGGTGAACTATTTTCCACCTTAAGTTTTAGCGCCCCCGGCAAGCGGATTAGACTAAATTGTTGCAGTTCCAATAGTTTATCAACGCTGGGTTGCAGGTTTTTGGGCCGGTAAAACATCTTCAATTGCAGGCGTATCGCCACTTTCACCCTGGGAACCCCAGGGGGTAATTGGCTGTCGGTAGGTGGGATTTCGTAAATATTGAGCCAGTACAAAGACTCACGATCCTGTGGTTGCTCAGTCTGGGTTGCCAATAGACGAAGGTTCTTTTTCTCCCCTTGCTCCAGGCGAAACTGCCCTGGCAAGGGTATTACGGGAACCTCTCCCGCTGTTTCTGGGGTTCCTTCCGGTGCCCCATCGTCAATCCAGGTTTGTACTATCACCGGATAGGGGTTTCCGTTTGACAACAGCAGCGAGCGTTCACGATCGGTGGCCGAGAAAACCACCCGTGATGATTCAATAATCACCCCGGCTTGTACCCAACTGCTGATAAATAATCCACCCGCCATACAGAGTTTGATTAATTTCCGCATTATTGCACCTGAATAATGACTTGTGCTGTGGCAGACACTCTACCCGCAGTGACTGGTTTAGCGGGTAACGCTTTCAAGGTGGCATTCAGGGTTTTGGTATAGGTGGTGACACCATTGGCCACAGCCCCTGGGGTCGCATCATCCAACACCGGGTACCAACCTGCATTGTTACCGCCCAGTACTGAACCACTGAGGGTACTGAGCAGATTTAATGCGGTACCATTGGGGCGTGAAATCTGAATGCCGACCCCGGTAGCCACATTGGGGTCCTTACCATAACCATCAGATAACAGGTATTTGACCCCGGAGCCTGCGGTTCCAAAACCCGCATCGATAGCCGCCGCTGCATTGGCTGGCTTGACCAGAATCCCCATGGCGGTCTGGTTAGCAGCAATACCGCTGGCTATTGCTGCTACACCGCTATTGGCCGGCGTCCCGGTTTGGCAGTTAAACTGAATGGTAATTGGCATCTGGCGTGTGACACCGGCTTTTAATTCTGGCACCGAAATTATCGGGAAGGTGACGGTGGGGGTGACATTGGTGACTGAGCAAGTGGCCGAACGGCGGATATAAAGACGGTTATACAGGTTTATTGCGCCAGGCCAATAGGCATACCAACCGTAATAGATGGATGCGGAGTCTGCCCCTACGGTTAAGCCTGCGGAGAGGCTCCCGCCCTGGAAGGCAATATAGGTAGCGGGTTGCCATCGTGGATAAGCGCCAGTTTCCGTCCCTCCAACAGCACTGCTTAATCTGAATAATTCCACTTTAGCATCACTGAAGTTTTTGGCTTTAACCAGTATCCACCCCAGCGAGTCGGTATCCAGATTGGTCAATCGGCGCGCTTTCCAGTAACGGGAATAATATTCTCCGGTTGCTAGATTGGTGGCGCGCAGCCCCATGCCAGTAGTGTAAGTTTGGTAGGTCTCGGGTAGGCCATAAGGCGTGCCGATTTCCAAGTAACCCGAGTAGAGGTCGTCACCATTGGTGGCATAGTATTCATATAGTTTACCCGCTTCAGTGGCGGTACAACGGAACAGCACCTGATCGGGGGTGTAAGGTTGCTCTCCAGATTGTAAAAAACTCACCGTCCCACTGGCGATCAAGGTACCATCTGGCTGAAAAGTCGTATTATTGATATTGACGACGGTTGGCAAAGTACCAGTGGATCCCGCTGTATCAAGGGAACCTTGCCAGTTAGCGACGGTTCCTCTACCAGGCTCGATATAGGTGGCGGAATTTTTATCGGTGCTGGTGGTATTCCAGGCCTCCATTTTGTAACATTCTGCCCAGCCTGGCATGCTTGGGGCCAAACCTGCCGTTACCAGCAACAGGCTAGTGAAGCGTTGACGCCAGGTTTTTTTAATTGTCAGTGGTTGTTGCATGATAACTCCAGACGATAGAGAGACTGATTCATCTTCTGATCACGTAAATCATAATTCAGCGTACATTGTTCACTGGGCGAATCGCCCAATTTCACTCGTAATACACCTTGTTTGTCTGCGGGACGGGCATAAATTTGATTACTCTGCCCCACCAGGCCGACGATGGTATTTTGTTTGTCATAAACATTGCTGCCCAGAATTAAATTGTTAACCTGTGGGCCACGTACTTTGATCAGCAATGGATAACCTTCCCGGGTTTTGAAGTGGATTTTGACCACGGAGCCAGCATAGGGCGCGACACGTTGTTGGTTTTCCGACAGTTCAGCATTGGCATTCTCAATCCCCTTGGCATCAAGACCAATATCGTTATAACGGTAAGGGATCAACGAGGGGGCAATGGCATAACCGAAACTATTTATTTTTGCTCCCATCCCGTTAATCACGTCAGCGCCTTTTACCCCTTCTGCTTTAACCAACGCGAAGGTATCACCCAGATAGGGTCCTAGAGTGATACCATCACGGTGCAATACTGCAGCGCCACGAACACTGGCTCCACCCTGGGTATAGTTTTGGCCTTGCGAGAAGTTGGCCCCTAATGTGGCCAGAGACGCCTGCTTGGTCAGATTACCGCCCATACTGGTTCCCGTACCGCTGGAATTAAAGGCACCATTCACCGCATAACTGAGGCTTTGATCTTCCCCCAGCGTTCCTGCTAATGAGGTTTGATAACTGGTATTACTGTTCTCGCCGGAAGAATGACTGACGCTGGAAGAGAGGGTTGGAGAATGTGAACTCGCACCTAACGGGATTGAAACCGATAACATAACGATGTTCTGCACCGTACCGCTGGCAACCTGATCGGTTGATTGCATCCCATAGCGGGTGCTGCCGGTTTTTTGGCGACCAATTGACAAGTTATAGCTGATATTATTGAAATGATTCGAATAGGCCATCTGATACTGGGTATCACGTCCACGACCACCGCGATAAGTGCTGGTTGAACCAGAAAAGTATAACTGACCGTACTCACCTAAACTTTGGCTGATGCTAGTGACGAATTGATTACTCTGTTGATAGGTACTGGATGACCAAACGTTATCGCTTTTATCGGCATCACGGGTTCCCAGAACATCAACCAAGTCACGATAGCCTTGAGTAGAATGGTGATAGCCTGCCAGCGTGAGGGTGGTGGCAGTGGGCGTAAAGGTACGGCTGTAAGTGGTGCCGAGTCGCCAACCATCAACAGTCTGCTCCCGTATATCTGCCCGTGAATAAGCGGTGTTAAAGCCTAATGCGCCAAACCGACTGGTGAAGACGGCACCACCGAGTAGTGACTGGTAGCCATCAGAAACACGAATCCCTGAATTGGCGGTAATGGCGTTGGTTATCCCTCTCTGATAGGTTAAATCAGCAAATTTGGCCTTGCTGTCAGCGATATTGCGCACCTGTCCGGCCACCAGGCTGAAGTTTCCGTGGCCGGGGCGCATCGAGTCAGGTACGGCAGCAAATGGCACGGTAAATGAGGAAACGCGTCCATCGGCCTCTTGAATCTCTACCGCCAGATCCCCCTGGAAGCTGGTGGGATACAAGTCATCAATAACGAAGGCACCCGGTGCCACCGTGGTTTGATAAATCAGTACACCGGATTGGCGCACGCTGACTTTGGCAGTGGTGGCGGCGACACCACGAATACTCGGCGCATAACCTTGCTGTGATTGTGGCAACATACGCTCATCGGTCTGGAGCATCACTCCACGGAACCCCACACTGCTGAATAAGTTACCGGAGGTGAAACTGTCTCCTACGGTTAACTGGCTACCGAGGGAAGGTAATGGTCGTTGCACGTAAGTGCGTATGGAGTTCCAACGGGTATTACTTGGACTATTGTCACTGGTATAGCGGGTAAAACTGGATTGTTGACGGAACTGCCACAAGCCGAGGTTGATACCTGAATTTAACCCTAAAAAGGCCGAATCCACCGTATTACCCGATGCTTTGGCGCGATAGTAGTTGGTATCGTAACTGGTAAATGCGGCAGTTTCCCCAACTGATAAATCGTTGACTGGCACGGCACCGCGGGCATCCCGCTGCATCATTATTTGTGGCACGGAAAGATCGAGACGCAGCCGCGCAAAATCGAAACGGCTAGTGGCACCATCAACTTGCTGCTCCAGGCTAAGGCAGTGGGGGCTCTGGTCAGTTTGTTTTTGTATGGCAGCAGGTAAAACACCGGCATCAAGTAGCATCTCTGCTGTTAAACAAGCAGAGGTCTTCCCGGGCGTAGCAGCGCTGAATAGCAGGGACTTACGGGCAAAAAAAACGCCATTGACGAAGATATCAACCTGATAACTACCAGGTTCCACATGGTTAGCCTCGGTGAATTGAGCAAGACTGTTTTCCCCTGTGGTTTCGCCGACCAGCATACTGGCGTCGAATTCAAACTGTTTATGCTCTGTGGCGGCAAAGGCGTGTGGTATCAACAGCCCCAGTAAAATGACCAATGGCTTGATACGGGGGGCATTGACACGACAATGACCCAAGGCGACTCTCCTAAGAGGAGCATTGATGCAGTGCGAGGAATTGGTTATTTTTATGTGCATTCCTTTGGTTCCTTAAACGCAAAGATCCTGATGATGACTCAATACGGTTGTTGATCAGTTCAATCTGCTCTCAAGGTTGGTATGGCCACCATAGTCATTGACTAAGGTAAATTTCACTTTCTGTGCTCCGGCAGGGGATTGGGCACCTTTTTCTAATACCCAGCTTGCTTGCGATTTAGGTGCGACCATATCGACTTTAAAGGGCACTTCTTTATTGCCGATAACTGCGACTGCTTTAATAAAAGAGGCGTAATAACCAGAGTCATTATGTACGGTCATTATCCATTGGCTGTCTTTTTGATTAAGCGAAAAACGCAACTGCTGAGCGACGGTATCTGAACTTCCGCTAATGTTTTTCGGACGGTAGAATATTTTTACCCGGTTCCGTAGTACTACCAACATCTGATTTTCTGCCTGGTTTGCCATATTTTTTGGAGGGATCTGTACACTGTTGAAGTAAAAAACCGATTCACGGTCTTGAGGTAAATCTTTACCGGTAAATATCAAGCGCACCGATTGACCGGTTTGTGGTTCAATACGGAAAAGTGCAGGAACCACGACAAACGGCCCATCAGCGTTCTCCGGTGTTGATGCCGGATTGTTAATGTCCGACCACATCTGCATCACATACGGAATGTTGTCTTTGTTAGTCAGCTGTATAGTTTGCGATTGTGAATCAGCCGGGTAAATGACCCTGGTATTGAGCATCACTACGCTGGCACTCACAGGGGCAGGGAGCAACACAGACAGCGCCAATAAAGCACTAAATACCATTGGTGGATATTTGATTGCCACGGGAATTATCCTCTTGGTAAGCCCCTTCCATTCACCTGGAAGGAGCATACTGGTTAGTTACTGATAAGAGACAGCGTACTGAACGCTACCGAAGACTGAGCCCGGTGCTGCGGTACCTTCAGCATAATATTGCACTGCGAAATCATGGCTGGCTGTAGTGGCACCGCTGGCCAGAGACAGGCCAGGAGCCCCAGTTTGCCCAGTCAGGTCCAGGGCAACAGTGGGTGTTACTGGGTCAACCAGTCGCAGGGCAACGTTACTGGCATCGCCGGTATTACCCATATTGTTAGCTGCTGTCAGGTTGTTACCGACAAACACCGTTTTGATTGCCGTAGTGCTGCCAGATGCGGTGCAACCCGTCAGGCTGATGGTGAAGGGAGTTAGACCAGCCGTTTTTCCGCTGCTGTCAAGGTCTGCGGCTGACACTGTGGGCAGCAGGATGAGCGGTGTAGATGCATTGCCGTTGATGCTGATCGCACAAGTCTGGTCGGCAACTTCACCCTGGAAATTAATCGTGTTGTTGGCCAGTGCAGATGCGGATAAAGCCAGGCCTGCAGCAATAATTGCAAGTTTGTTCATTTTCATAGTTACTATTTCCTTTTAGTTCAAATTATCGGTGACGTCTTAATGTCACCATTTCGGGGGTTACAACGTTGTGTTTTTATTATTCTTAGGTTACGACTTAATTAAATTCAAACAACAATATATTTCAATAATCCATTGTTTTAGGAATAATCTTATTAATCATTAATAATAATCATCCTATTGGTAATATATTGTATAATGGTTTTAATTTTCTTTATTTATTTTATGTTTTTTATTAACTAATTTTTATTTTAAGTGTTATTTTGTTAGAGGTGATCATGTTATTTGTTATCATTTTAATACTCATTGGTGACGTAATTTCAAATAGAGCTGCTTGACTTGATTAACCTGATGCGATTTGCTCCAACTGCCTGTGATTTTCCCCTTGGTTGAAAATCAGTGCTGAAGTTCAACAGCGTCACGGTTTTGTGCTAGACTGAGGGCGTTTTCTTGCCAGTCTTGGTTGGGGTGCTTTTCTGAATACGTCGGCACAGCTTTCACTGCCACTTTTCCTTCCCGATGATGAAACTTTTACCAGTTTTTATCCGGGTGAGAACTCGTCTCTATTAGCGGCGATCCAGTCTGCACTCCATATGGAGCATGGTAGCTATATCTACTTCTGGTCACGTGAAGGTGGTGGGCGTAGCCATTTGTTACATGCGGCTTGCGCGCAACTTTCTCAGTGTGGCCAGGCGGTGGGCTATGTGCCACTGGATAAACGGGCCTACTTTGTGCCAGAGGTGCTTGATGGCATGGAACAGTTGGCCTTGGTGTGCATTGATAACATTGAATGCATTGCTGGCGACCCTGCGTGGGAAATGGCGATTTTCAATCTTTATAATCGTATTCTGGAAACCGGCTGTACACGTCTATTGATTACTGGGGACCGCCCCCCACGCCAACTGAATCTGAGTTTACCGGACCTGGCTTCTCGCCTCGACTGGGGGCAAATTTATAAGCTACAACCCTTGTCTGATGAGGAAAAACTGCTGGCGCTGCAATTGCGTGCCAAACTGAGAGGTTTTGAACTGCCAGAGGATGTGGGGCGTTTTCTGCTCAAACGTCTTGATCGTGAGATACGTGCGCTGTTTATGACCCTTGATCAGCTTGATCAGGCATCAATCACCGCACAACGTAAACTGACCATCCCTTTTGTGAAAGAAATTTTCAGTTTGTGATGGCGCGGTTGAACACGCAAACACAAGAGAGTTTGCCGAGTGGCATAGAGGTTAAATAATTTCCAACACCTGCTCTGGTGGGCGGCCGATGCGGGCCTGGTTACCTTTTACCACAATCGGACGTTCAATTAATTTAGGGTTTGCCACCATCGCGGCGAGTAGTTGCTCTTCACTCAACGTTTCATCGGAGAGTTTCAGTTCCTGATAGGTATCCTCTTTTTTGCGCATCAGTTCACGGGCAGAGCTAAATCCGAGCTGTTGCAACAGGGTTTTCAGCTCAGCCACTGAAGGGGGCGTTTCCAGGTAGAGAATCACTTCCGGTTCAACACCCTGTTGTTCCAGCAGTGTCAAGGTTTCTCGGCTCTTGGAACAACGCGGGTTGTGATAGAGAGTGATGTTTTTCATTTCAATGATTCCTTAAATCAAGAGCGCTGGAACTGGCGGAAAGTTTGCTGCAATTGGCGCAATTGGTCGATACGTGCGTCATAGCGTGCCTGTTTCAAACTCCCAAGCTTTTGCAATGCACTGGCGTCACTGAGCAACTTGATCGCCTGGTCCAACTGGCCTGCCAGTGCCAGACTCTCAGCCCGGGCAGCCAGTTCTTCATCGCGTAGCCCTTGTGCCACACTGGCCTGAGCCAACAGATCCCAACCGTTTTGGTCATTTGGATGGGCAAAGGTATAGCGGTTTAGAATTTGTGAGGCCTTCGCCGGTTGCTTGCCTTCAACGTAAGCATTAGCCAGGTTCAGTAATAACACCGGGTTTTTACTTTGGGCAGCATTGATGGCTTCCAGGCGTGCGATGGCTTGAGGGGCTTTATTCTGCCCCAGATCGATATCGGTGATCAGATCCAGCAGCCAGGGGTTTTTCGGGTCAGCAGCCAGCAGGGGCTGGAGGATATTGCGGGCTTCATCGTACTTTTTCGCTTGGTAGTACAAAATAGCTCTGCCGTATTTTGCCGCCAGCTGTTCCCGTACATTGCCCTGACTGTAGCTCATCAGGATATTTTCGTTCAAACCATAGCCTTCTGCACTGTACATACCCAAGGTTCGCACTCTAGCCAACAGATAGTCCTGGCTGGATTGCACCACAATACGCGGCATTTGGTTGGCGCGGTTACGGGAATCAGCAAGGCGACTGTCCGGCAGCGGGTGGGTTAATAGCATTTCCGGTGGTTTGGAGGAATAACGCGAGAGGTCTGACAGCTTTTGCAGAAAATCGGGCATTGCTTCTGGATCGAATCCAGAACGCTGCAGTAACTGAATGCCGATGCGGTCAGCTTCTTGTTCATTTGATTGTGTAAAACTGATAATTCCTTGCTGCGTCCCCGCCATCGTACCGCTGAGTGCCGCCATGCCCATGGCCGGGTTGGCCATTGCCAGTAAAACCGAACCTAATGCACCTGCCCAGGTGAGTGGTGCATTACGCCGTTGGTCTTCCATGGCTCGTGCCAGATGACGTTGCGTGACGTGAGAGATTTCATGCGCCAGCACTGAAGCCAATTGATTCTCGTTGTCGGTTTCACGAAACAGCGCAGAGTGCAAGACTACGTTACCACCGAAGAAGGCGAAGGCGTTTATTGAGTCATTACGTACCAAAAAAAAGTGGAACGGCGTGAGCACCGAAGACGCATTGGCCACCAGTCGGTTACCCAGTTGGTTAATATATTGGGTCAGTAAGGGATCATTGATTAATGGCGCGCTGGCGCGCAATTGGCGTACATAAAAATCGCCCATGATCAGTTCCTGACCAATAGTCAGTGTTCCCCCAGCGGCGACACCCATATCAGGTAGTTGGTCTTGGGTTTCAGCTTTTACCGGCGTTGGTGTAGCGGTAAAAAGTGAACTGAGCAACAATACAGCTAATGCTGTTTTGGTAAACCGAGTGGTCATTGTCAGCAATTTCCTCAAAACATAAGTCATTAACTAAGACGCTTACATTAGATAAGAGTTCTTTAGATAAGAGTTCTTTTTCCGGGCCACACTCTCCAGTACAATCAATCCGAAATTGTGTTGGCTCACAAAAATGCCCTTTCTGCGGATGAACAGTTTGACTCGTGTTGTTCATCACACCATAGCCAGCCGCAATCAGCAATCAAACGTTTATAAGATGTAACCTAGTGCTATATACCCAAGTTCAATGGAGTTGCAGGTAGGCGGCAACTGAGCGAAGCCCAGAAGCTTACACAAGTAAGTGACTGGGGTGAGTAAACGCAGCCAACACCGCTGCAGCTTCATTGGTGACGGGTATAGCCATGGTCCTATCTGCTGGGGTGTAGAGTAACAAGTTACGCTCCCCCATTATTAATGAAATTAAGGAGCAATCTCTGATGTTGGAGATGTTACTACAGTGGTACCGTCGTCGCTTCACTGATCCGCAAGCCATTGCGTTATTGGTTATCTTGCTAGTCGGGTTTTGCATCCTTTACTTTCTGCACGATATTTTGACGCCACTGTTTGTGGCCATCGCGCTGGCCTACCTGTTGGAGTGGCCCACGGCGCATTTACAGCATTTGGGCGCATCGCGAACTTGGGCGGCGAGTATGGTGTTGTTCCTGTTTGGCGGTATCACCCTGCTAATGGCGTTTGTTGTGGCCCCCACAGCTTGGCAGCAGGGGATCAATCTGGTGAAGGATTTGCCGAACATGCTCAACCAGTTTTACAACTATGGAGTAACCTTGCCACAGCGTTATCCAGCTTTGGTGGACGTGGGTATCATCGATATGATGGCGGACAATATACGTGGCCGCTTGTCGGGTATGGGCGATTCGGTGGTGAAATATTCGCTGGCTTCATTAGTTGGGTTGGTGACCCTGGCTATCTACCTGATCCTGGTTCCCCTGATTGTGTTTTTCTTGTTGAAGGATAAAGAACAGATGCTCAATGCGGTACGCCAGGTGTTACCGCGTAACCGTGGGCTGGCCGGGCAGGTATGGATTGAGATGAACCAGCAGATCACCAATTATATTCGCGGCAAGGTACTGGAAATGGTGATTGTAGGGGTAGTGACATATCTGGTGTTCTTTACTCTGGATATGCGTTATTCATTGTTATTGGCTGTGCTGGTGGGGGTATCGGTGTTGGTCCCTTATATTGGAGCCGTGCTGGTCACCATTCCGGTGGTGTTGGTGGCGCTGTTCCAGTGGGGTATCGGTGCAGACTTCTGGACGTTGATCATCGCTTATTTAGTGGTGCAGGGGTTGGATGGCAACGTGTTAGTACCCATTCTGTTCTCGGAAGCGGTGAATTTGCATCCACTGGTGATCATTCTTTCGATCATTATTTTTGGCGGTTTGTGGGGGTTCTGGGGGGTATTCTTCGCCATCCCATTGGCCACGCTGATCAAGGCAGTGATCAACGCTTGGCCGGACGATACGGTGGCTGGTATGGATGAAAACGCTAATTAAAACGGTTAATCAAGCGCAGCAGTCGTTAAACTGCTGCGCAGGGTTGGGTTACTGCTTGAGATAGTTTAAAACAATGTCGTGATGATTGGTGGTCTTGAAATCATCAAACACTTTTTCAATTTTGCCGTTGGCATCAATCAGGAAACTGATACGGTGGATGCCATCATAGGTTTTCCCCATAAAGGTTTTCTCACCCCAAACGCCAAACTGTTGCGCGACTTGGTGGTCCTCGTCAGATAACAGCGTGAAATTAAGTAACTCTTTCTCAGCAAAACGTGACAGCTTTTCTGGCTTATCAGTGCTGATGCCGAAGATTTCGACACCGACTTTTTTCAGTTCCTCCATGTTATCCCGTAAACCACAGGCTTGCACGGTACAACCTGGGGTCATAGCTTTAGGGTAAAAGTAAACAAGGACTCGCTGTCCCTGGAGGTCGGCCAAATTAATAACCTCCCCATCCTGGTCGGTTAAACTAAATTTTGGCGCTATATCACCGGCTTTCAATGGGTTCATCACTAATCTCCCTCTTTCTCATCATGCTGCGGATAATTCACAATGCTAATACTGCCTTGTGCATTCAGTTCTGTACATAGGCGATAAAACACTTGCTCAATATTTGATGCATCTTGTACACCGGTACTGTGAGCGGTGATCTGAATATAGAGCTGGGCAGGGAGGCCCCCCTCGGTGACTTGCGTGCGTGATACCAGCTCAGCGATGTTCATTTGCCAGGCGCTGAACAGGCCGGTAAAACGCTCAATAATATGCGGGGAGTCTTTGACTTCCACCTGTACCCACACGGTGGTTGGCATCGGTGGTCTTTCTTGCGAGTTTGTGCGCTTCATCACAATCAATAAATCCAGCTCAGCGCCTTTTTGCGGCAAAGTGGACTCGATCAAGGTGATTGCGTTCCAACTGCCTGAAAGCAGCATGATAAAGGTGAACTCTTCACCCAGCATGGCCAGACGGCTATCTTCAATATTGCACCCGCAGCTACTGACGTGGCGGGTGATGGTGTTGACGATACCGGGGCGGTCAGCACCCAGTGCGGTAATCACAAGATAGTGTTCATCTGGCTTAGGCAAAATGCAGCTTCCTGTCGTGTTCAATGGAGTTACCATGGTACACATAAAAAAAACTGCCTGCCAAGCGCTTACCGCACGTTGTTTGCTTGCTTTTACATAGTCGTCAAAAGTACCATGGGGAACTTGTTTGTAGAGGGGACGGCCAATGTTTACGGGAAGTATTGTTGCACTGGTGACGCCGATGAACGACAAAGGTGCTGTCGATCGTGCGAGCCTAAAAAAACTGATTGATTATCATGTATCCAGTGGGACTGCGGCGATCGTTTCCGTAGGAACAACGGGTGAGTCTGCCACACTGGCTCATGACGAGCACATTGAGGTGGTGCTGCAGACGCTGGAACTGGCTGCAGGGCGTATTCCGGTGATTGCCGGAACCGGTGCCAATGCCACCAGCGAGGCGATTTCGTTAACGCAACGCTTGAGCAACACTGGCATCGTGGGGTGTTTGACGGTCACGCCGTATTACAACAAACCGAGTCAGGAAGGTTTGTACCAGCACTTTAAAGCGATAGCCGAAAGTACTGATTTACCTCAAATCCTCTATAACGTGCCCTCACGTACCGGCTGTGACATGCTGCCGCCGACGATCGCGCGTTTAGCCAAAATCAAAAATATTGTGGCGGTAAAAGAGGCAACCGGGAACTTAAGTCGAGTGAGTCAGATCCAAGTATTGCTTGATGATGAAGACTTTATTCTGCTCAGTGGCGACGATTCCAGTTCTTTGGACTTTATGCAACTCGGGGGGAGAGGCGTTATTTCCGTGACCGCCAACGTGGCTGCGCGGGAAATGGCACAACTTTGTCATTTGGCGGCACAGGGCAATTTTGCTGAGGCTCGTCGCTTGAATCAGCGCTTGATGCCATTACATCAGGACCTGTTTGTGGAGCCAAGTCCGACTCCGGTGAAATGGGCCTGTAAAGCATTGGGGTTGATCTCAACAGATACTATGCGCCTGCCGATGCTTCCGTTGACTGATGCTGCTCGTCCTGTGGTAGAGCGTGCGTTGAAAAGCGCCGGTTTGCTGTAACCTATTAGGGATATTTGATGGCTTATTCATTACAGAAGTCGACGGTAGCAACAGTTGTAGGGTTGGCGTTGATGATGACACTGGCGGCTTGTTCTTCCGATCAGCGTGATAATCGCCAGGTCAGTGGCGATGAGTCCTATCTTAACACCGCCCCGCTCAGTCCGTTGAATGCACCGTCTGGTTTGATTTTACCGGTGCAAACCGGTACCTATGACGTGCCAGTCATTACCCGCAAAGGTGATGTTGGTAAGCAACTGGATATTCGTCCACCATCGCAGAGAGTGGCTCCGACGACTGGTGGAGTAGAAAGACCGAGTGTGGTTGCTCCTACTGCTACTGGTGCGCTGGATGTGCAAAGTGGTACCGATGATACCGGTTTGCCGGTGGTGATTGTTCGCGCCCCTTATGTTGTCGTGTGGGAGCGCTTGCCGCCTGCATTGACCAAATTGGGGATGACAGTGAATGATCGCAGCCGTTCGAAAGGCGCTGTAGAGGTTACTTATAAACCACTGAGTAGCAGTGACTGGCGCGCCTTGGGCGTAACAGACCCGGGGCTATCAAGTGGGGATTACAAGTTGCAGGTGGGTGATTTGGATAACCGTACCAGCTTGCAGTTTATTGATGCCAAAGGTAAGCCGTTGGCACAGCCGCAGAATGATGCCTTGGTGGCGGCATTCCAGGCTGCTTTCAGTCAAACCAATAGCAAATAATCATCATTAAGGGGCTACGGCCCCTTTTTGTTTTGTTGCTACGGTATCGTTTGCGTCACGAATTTGGCACAATATACCCAGTTAAAGCAAGCTCGGTATGGCTATTGGTAGCCACGGTATTTATCTGTTCAATTTTATGTTCAGCCAGTTGTCACCTACAGCGCTATATCTCTGTGGTTTACAGGCTGGAAGCTATAACCCTATTGGAGTCACTAAGATGCAAAAGCTAGCTGAGTTGTATCGCGGAAAGGCAAAAACTGTCTATGCCACTGAAAACCCGGATCTGTTAGTGCTGGAATTTCGCAATGATACATCAGCACTGGATGGTCAGCGCATTGAGCAGTTCGATCGCAAAGGAATGATTAACAACAAGTTTAATCATTTCATCATGAGTAAGTTAGAAGAAGCCGGTATTCCAACCCAGATGGAGCGCCTGCTTTCCGATACTGAGGTCTTGGTGCAGAAACTGGACATGATCCCGGTTGAGTGTGTGATCCGTAACCGTGCCGCAGGTTCATTGGTGAAACGTCTGGGCATCGAAGAGGGGCTGTTGCTGGATCCGCCACTGTTTGATCTGTTCCTGAAAAATGATGCGATGCACGACCCTATGGTCAATGAATCCTATTGCGAAACGTTTGGTTGGGCGAGCAAAGCTCATCTGGCTCGGATGCGGGAGTTGAGTTACAAGGCCAATGAAGTGTTGAGTAAGCTGTTTGATGATGCCGGGCTGATCCTGGTGGATTTCAAGCTGGAGTTTGGCTTGTTCAAAGGTGAAGTGGTGCTGGGGGATGAGTTTTCACCAGACGGTAGCCGCCTGTGGGACAAAAAAACGTTGGATAAAATGGATAAAGATCGTTTCCGCCAGAGCTTGGGGGGGCTGATCGAAGCCTATGAAGATGTTGCCCGCCGTATTGGTGTGAAATTAGACTAACGGCTTGTCGCCATTCAAGCACCAGGTAACAACGCTGCAGCTTGAATGGCGATGGTTATACAGTATGTGCTCAATCAAGTTGCAGTTAAAAAGCCATAGCGACATCGTGTTTATCAGCTATTAAGCGCCTCAACCCGCTGGGGAGTTGCCTGACTTATCCTGTCTATAACTGCGCATAACGGATTCAGAGCATGATCTGCAGCCCAGCCTGTAGTGCATCAAAGACCAGCCGAATACGCGTATTGTGGCGTAATTCACGATGTGTTGTTAGCCACAATGGCATGGTATATTTTTTGTCTACTGGCATGACCGAGAGCATTTCCGGCCAGCGTGAGGCAATACAGTAAGGTGCAAAGCTGATGCCGAGTCCGGCCAGTGCAGCCTGCCAACAAACAATGTGATTATCACAGCGAAAAGCAAAGAACTCACGTGTGACAGGGACTCCGGACTGATTAAATGCGCGCAATAATCTATCGGAAGTATCCAGACCAATCCAGTCGTAACGCTCGGGGTACTGCCAATCAACAATACCCCCAACGCGCTCAAGATAGCTTGAATGAGCGAATGCCCCGACATTAACGTCACCAAGTTTTTTTGCCACCAGTCCCCCTTGCTGTGGACGGACATGACGGATGGCAATATCTGCCTGACGCTCAAGTAGGTTTTCCACATTATCTGAAGCTAATAGCTCAATCTGAATCTGCGGATAGTTCTGCCGAAAGCGTTGCAGAATTGGCGGCAGAATATAGGCGGAGGTCATTTCGCTGGCAGTTAGACGAACACAGCCATCCAATTGCTGGTTTTGTCCCAACGCACTGAGTGAAATAGCCTGTGCAGCCGATTCCATTTTGCGTGCTAGAGCAACCAGCGACAAACCACTCACTGTCAGGCGCAAGCCACGTGCAGCCCTTTCAAATAATGTAATACCGAGCAGCGATTCTAGTTCGGCAATCTGCCGACTCAGTGTTGGCTGGCTACTGTGAAGCAGACGACTGGCACCAGTGAGGGAACCCGCATCAACCACGGCGAGGAATACGCGTAGTAGATTCCAGTCTGGCAATGTCGTTCCGATCGTCAATGTTGAGTCATTCATTTTTGAATAGTTCGTATTTAATTATGCGTATTGTTCACTTTATAACAATGTTCAACAATAAAACACGGTTATCAGTTTGAGGTGTTCATGGATTCTTCTTCGGTGCTTATTCTTGGGGCTAATGGGCGTTTTGGTCATGCAGTTTGTCAGGCTTTTTCTGCTGCTGGTTGGCGCGTGCTGGCACAATACCGTCGTCCGCCGCAATACCTGCCTGCCACTGCGAAGGCACTTATTATTGATGCTCTGGACACGCCAGCTCTCTGTCGAGCGGCAAAAGGCGTTGATGTGGTGGTAAATGCTCTGAGCCCGCAATATACACAATGGCAGCAATTGGCATTACCACTGGCAACCAGTGCGTTAACGGTGGCAAAAACCAGTGGTGCTTTGTTGATGATGCCGGGTAATGTCTACAACTTTGGCGATGACTTGCCCTCTGAGTTATATGTGAAAACACCTCAGATCGGCAGTCATAGCAAGGCGCGCATACGCATAGCAATGGAACAACAGCTACACGCCGCCACGGAGGATGGTATCGATAGCATCATTGTCCGTGCTGGTGATTTCTTCGGTGGCCCGATAGGGGGGGCATGGTTTGATCTGGCTATCAGCCAATATCTGCCGCAGGGAAAGTTTGTTTATCCAGGTAGATACGATATTCCCCATGCATGGGCCTATTTGCCCGATCTGGCAGCCTGTTTTGTTAAGCTGGCGGAAAAAAGGCAGCGTTCGCTGGGGGTACAGGTTTTCCACTTTCCTGGTCACACAGTGACGGGGGATGAGTTGTATCAGGCGCTGCAGATTGTCTATGGGCGGCCTTTACGCCAGCGGGCTTTCCCATGGTATTTGTTGTATCTGGCAGCGCCGTTTTCACCGATGATACGCGCCACAGTGCGGATGCGCTATCTGTGGCAGAAACCGCATAGGTTATGTGACGACGCATTACTTGAATACCTAGGGTCGGTGCCACAAACTCCGTTGCAGCAGGCTTTGGCTGATGCACTTACTGCACTTGGTCTCCCGGTTCCTGAATCGTAGGGCAGACTTGAATACTTACTCCTTTTGCTACCTAACTGCATCTTAATTTCACTTGGGTATATAATATTCGTCACTCTTCCGACGATAGCGCTATTTTCAGGTTGAATTTGAATGTTACAGGCAATGCAACAATGCATGCAGCGGCAAGGGATCCGGCGGCTCTTGGTGATTAGTGGCGAGCCGCTCTGGTGTCGGGAGCAGGCTCAACAACTTGCCACATCGCTTCTGGGAGATGTGCTGTGGGTGAGTGATGATGCTCCGTTGGGTGTTGAAGCACTGACTGGCAACACCGTCAAAACCTTGTTGGGGCAAGAGCGACGGCATGCCGTTTTTGATGCAACAGCAGGGCTGGACGTAGAAGCACTGGCGCAACTTTGCGGAGCCTTATGTGCCGGTAGTTGGTTACTATTATTGGTGCCACCTTGGCAGCATTGGGCGCAACAGCAAGATAGTGACAGCCTGCGTTGGGCTGATTGTTTACAGCCTATAGCCACCCCAAATTTTATCCATCACTTACAGCAACAGCTATTGGCTGACAGTGAAGTGTCGATTTGGCGTCAAGGTGAGCCATTGCATTTGGCCCCTTTACCACCGCGCCAAGATTGGCAACCACCACAAGGGCACCCTAGCGCGGAACAGCAGGCAATTCTCACGCGCTTATTGGCGGCAGAGTCCGGTATCTGGGTATTAACTGCCGCCCGTGGACGGGGGAAGTCCACGTTGGCAGGGATGCTAGTCACCCAGAGTCCGTTAAGTTGCTGGGTCACCGGGCCAAGCCGTGCCGCCACCGAAGTTGCCAGTCAATGGGCTCAGAGGCGGGCTCAATTTTGGTCCCCGGATGCTTTACTGCAACATTGCCGTCAAAATCCAGCCATTGATGCCGGTTGGCTGCTGGTGGATGAAGCGGCGGCGATCCCGGGCCCGTTGTTGCAGCAATTGATCAGTTATTTTCCTCGTGTACTGCTGACCACCACGGTACAGGGCTATGAAGGGACCGGCCGAGGGTTCCTGTTGAAGTTCTGTGCTGCATTACCGCAATGGCAGCCATTAAGCTTGCAGCAACCAATGCGTTGGGCAATGGGGGATGGGCTAGAGCGAATCATCGACCATGCCTTACTGTTTAATGAAGAGCCGTTCTGGCAAGCAACCCCGCAACCGCCGGTGATTGAACCGATTGAACAGACAGAACTCTGTGCCGAGCCAGTTCGGTTACGGCGCTTCTATGCATTACTGTGCAGCGCACATTACCGCACCTCACCGTTGGATTTACGACGTCTGATGGATGCACCGGGGATGCATTTCAGTGCCGCCACTCTGCAAGATGAAGTGGTTGGCGCGTTGTGGCTGGTGGATGAAGGGGGGCTGGAGAGTGAACTGGCCCATGATGTTTGGGCGGGGCGGAGAAGGCCACGGGGCAACCTGGTGGCGCAATCTTTGGCGGCACACAGTGGGCAATGGTGGGCACCGATGTTACGCTCACGCCGTATCAGCCGTATTGCGATATTACCCGAACTACGTCAGCAAGGGATTGGCACCCGGTTGATTGAGCAACAGCAGCAATGCACACAAGGGCTGGATTTTCTTTCTGTCAGTTTTGGTTATACCGAATCGTTATGGCGTTTTTGGCACTCGTGCGGTTTTATTCTGGTCCGTATTGGTAATAAAGCGGAGGCCAGCAGTGGCTGCCATACCGCTATGGCGCTGTTACCCATCAGTGAGCAAGGGAAAGCCCTGTGCGATGCGGCACATAGGCAACTCACCCGGGATTGGCGCTGGTTACGGCAGCGCAACCCGCTGCCACTTGATATTGCCGATGATGATAGCGAACCATTATTAAATCAGGCAGATTGGCGAGAACTGGCGGGGTTTGCTTTTGCGCATCGGCCATTGGAAGCCAGCTTGGCGGCATTGCAGCGTTTATTGTTGACCTCAGAACACCCTTGTTTGGCATTACGCCGCCATTTACAACAACAGCAAACCACCGAGCAATGCATCGCCGAACAGCGGCTGACTGGACAAAAAGCGCTACTACGTTGTTTTCGGCAAGAGACTGCGCAGGCCCTGGAACAGCTGGATAAACAGCGCTGCCATGACTGGTATCAGTGGTCACAATCGTTGCAATAAATGGAACGAGTTATTCAATAAAACCCGATTTTCTCGATGGTTCAGCAGAGTATATTGAGCGACAGTTGCCGCTAAGTAGGGGCATTGATTGAATCTGAGGAGCCACCATGAAACATGAGCATTTTGTTGTCCAGAGTCCTGCTACACCGGCGGAGCAACTGATTTTGTTGTTTCATGGTGTGGGGGATAACCCCAGGGCAATGGGGGAGATCGGCAGTTACTTTACCAAAGAGTTCCCACAAGCCTTAGTGGTGAGTATCGGTGGCCCCTTTGCCAGTGGCAATGGCCATGGTCGCCAGTGGTTTTCGGTACAAGGGATTACGGAAGAAAACCGTCCGCAGCGTATTGCTGAGGTTATGCCACAGTTTATTGAAGTGGTGCGTTATTGGCAATTACACAGCGGTGTGAGTAATGCGGCAACCGCTTTGGTCGGTTTCTCCCAGGGGGCGATTATGTCGCTGGAAGCGATGAAAGCTGAACCCAAACTGGCTGGCCGAGTGGTTGCTTTTAGTGGCCGTTTTGCCCAATTGCCCGATGCCCATTTTGGGGAAAGCGTGGTTCATCTTGTTCATGGCGAAATGGATAGCGTGATTGCCCTGGCGCATGCACAAGCAGCGGAAGCCCGTTTAAAGGCGCTGGGCAGTGATGTGACTTTGGATATCGAGCCTGGTGTTGGGCATGGCATCAACCAGGGGATGATGGACAATGCTTTGTCACGTTTACATTACTACGTGCCACAGCATTACTGGCAAGAAGCGATGTCAGGCAAAAAAGGTGATTTGATTGCCTTTAAATATTAAGGGTTGGGCGCATTATGCGCCCATCATTTAGGGCTTTTTCGGCCAGTCTTCGTCATCATCCCATTGGGCATTATTATCCCGATGAGGAGGTACCTCCGGCTTGTGGGCCAGAAATTGCTTATGATCAAGACGGCGTAATTCTTTGATCCCATTAAGGATCATGCCAAACAGTAGGATCAGGATAATCCACCAGTAATCCGCTAACCAATGCATATTTATCCCTCACTCGGTGGGTGTATAAAACGTGCGAATATCAAGGGTAGATGGCTTTCAAGCCAGGATGCCCCTGCAACCTCTTTACCTTGCCAGGCCGCCAGTAGCAACTCGGGGGTCAATAGCTGTTCAGCCTGTTGTGCCAGCGGTTGATAACTCAAATGCCACGGTTCCATGGCAACCCCGCCGCCATTTCCACTAAATGGGCGGTAAAAACCAAATTCAGCCATATGTGCGGTTATCCACTGATTGAGTGGAAAGAAATAACCACCTTGTTGATATTCCCATGGCTCCAAGCGCAGTTTTTGTCCTGTGGGCAGCAGTGATGGATCGTAAATATCCAGATCCGTGCCCCAGTGGTGGCGACTGGCCCCCGGCAGGGCAGACCAGTGTAAAATGGCTTGGCAACGTTCAGCGGTGGAAAGTGGCGAGAGATCCAGCGGCTGGCTTTGTTGATCCACGACCGGCCGCTCACCACAGAACTTGCCGTTCCAGATAGCCAGCTGCCGATCGAAGTCACGAAAGGTACTGGCAGGTTGCAGATCAAAACCCGCTGATTTTGCGGCCAGTTGCATGGCTTGAAATGCCACCACCACAGCCGGTTGCAAGCGATGATGACCACTGAGTACTGCCAGATGTTCTGTCGAGCGCCCGGTGATCATCTCTGCGCTAATCATGCGACTAACTGCTCCATAATCCGCTGATACATACGGCTGAGTAATTGAAGGTCCGCCGCATTAACACACTCATTCACTTTGTGGATGGTGGCATTAACCGGCCCCAGTTCCACCACTTGGGCCCCCATTCGGGCAATAAAGCGGCCATCGGAGGTCCCGCCGGTGGTCAATAACTCGGGGGTTATCTCTGCGTAATGTTCCACCGCCTTGACCACCGCATCCACCAACGCGCCACGTTGGGTTAAAAATGGCTGACCAGACAGCCACCAGTCGAGGCTGTAGTTCAATTGATGACGATCCAGCAGCTCGTGTACGCGCTGTTTGATGATGGTGTCGGTGATTTCAGTGCTGAACCGGAAGTTAAATTGTACCGACATTTCGCCTGGGATCACGTTGTTGCTGCCCGTACCTGCTTGTATGTTGGCAATCTGCATACTGGTGGGGGGGAAGAATTCATTGCCCTGATCCCACTCTATGGCAATCAACTCATTGAGGGCGGGTAACGCGCGATGAACCGGGTTATCTGCCAGATGTGGATAGGCGACATGGCCTTGAATACCATGGATCTGTAGATTAGCGGTAATGGAGCCTCGGCGACCATTTTTTACAACATCCCCAACCTGTTTATTACTGGAGGGTTCGCCCACCAGACAATAATCAAGACGTTCATCACGGTCCATCAAGGCTTGCACCACTTTGACGGTACCATCGATGGCGCTGGCTTCCTCATCCGAGGTGATCAGGAATGCCAGGCGGCCTTGATGATCAGGATTTGCCGCCACAAAGCGCTCGGCCGCCACCACCATGGCAGCCAATGAGCCTTTCATATCAGCGGCACCACGGCCATAGAGCATGCCATTACGAATAACCGGTTCAAAAGGGGGATTATCCCACTGCTTTTCATCACCGCAGGGCACCACATCAGTATGACCGGCAAATGCCAGCGTAGTGCCTTGACCACGCCAGGCCCAAAAATTTTGCGTATCACCGAAGTTCATCGGTTCAATGGTAAAACCGCTGGCTTTGAGGCGGGAAATCATGATTTCCTGGCAGCCTTCATCATGTGGGCTGAGAGATCGGCGCTTAATAAGTTGTTGCGCTAATTCAATAACAGGGCAAATCATGCATTAACCTCGGAAATAAATTGTTGATAACTTTCGCTACTGAACCCCAGCAGGGCATGGCCTTGACCATCATCCAGCAGGGGGCGTTTAATGATGGCGGGCTGTTCCAGCATTATGGCAATCGCGCTATCCGCGTTATCGCAGCCGTTGCGCTGTGCTTCATCCAGCTTGCGCCAGGTGGTGCCACGGGTATTCAAGAGCGCTTGCCACCCCAACCGAGCGACAAAATCCCGCAGCAGAGGCTCATTCAGCCCATCTGCACGGTAGTCGTGAAATTGATAGGCAACCCCCTGTTCTTCCAGCCAGCGGCGTGCTTTTTTTATGGTGTCACAATTTTTGATGCCATAGAGCGTAAACAAACTTTTTGAGTCCATATCTACCATGCGAAAGTGCTACCTATCTCTTTGAATCAGTAAGGAAAAGCTAGCTGATAGTGACGGCATATCCCGTCAAGAAGCTATGCTATTGAGTTATACGAAAGATAATGCGGTAAAACGGGGCTGAGATCCAGATAACTATGAGCTGATTGTAGACAAGGGGAGGTCGGCATTTAAAGGCCAGCATAGGGAAGATACCTCTGGCTTGGGGAAGTTTTTTACTCGTTTGGTTGAGGGAATGATAAAGCTGGCTCATTGCTTATAGGGGTGCTCCCGCTCACGCAGCGCTGCACTGGAATTATTAAATAACCATTTGATTTTAAATAATATTAAAACACTGGGAAGCTGGGGTAAGCAAATAATTTCAGTTTAATGAAGAATTTTTTGCTGTTGCAACAATTTTGCTGTTGCAACAATTTTGCTGTTGCAACAATCATGTGAATAGACGATAGGGTAGCGCACGCAAGAGATACGTGCGCTACTGGCAGGCTGGGTGTTATGCCTGAAATCACCCGTTAAACTCAGGTTTTTAATCGAGCTGACTAACGGTAAGCGTTTTGGCGTCGTAATCTAGATCGAATTGAAACAACCCCGCCTGTTCGCTTTCAAACATAAAACCTTCACTACTGTTCTCAACCAACGTCACTGGTGTGAGTAATTCGAGCCGGTTTCCAGCTTGAGGACTCCCTAGGCTTAATAAATGCCCTGTCTGATCTGTCAGATATAGCCGATGAGCTTTAAACTCCGCTTGAGGATCTTCCTGAGCGGCACCCAACCGTGTTACTAGCCGGTATTTTCCGCCCTCCAGGTGCTCAAAGCGATTTCCTCTATAAGCTTGCTTACCTGTATGGCTACCCACCAGATAGAGCTGGTATGGTGCACTGCCTTCAGTCAGTTCTGGCTTTCGGTCCGCTAAGCCAAACTGCGCATAGACACCGGTATGATCAGATACACGCCCAAAAGAACCCTGTGTAAAAATGCGCTGACTCTGTTTGACTTCAAAGGGGCTGTCATCATTGATCACCAGAAAGTCAATCCGTTTGCCGACGTCACCGCTCCAGCCATCTATCGTGCCCCCAATGGTTGGGTCAAGCAAGCCATCAGGGTTTGCCAGTGCATACTGTTCAGAATACCCCGTTCCATTTGTAATAAACTGCTGCTCTTTGGTGGCGGCTACCTGATTAAAATCTCCGCAAAAAAGCGTATTTACATTCTGCGCTTTGAGTTCTTTATCCCAGGCAGTTAGACGATTGAACTGGCCTTGAAAAGGTTCTTCATTATCATTCCACCAGCCAGCGTGAATTGAAAAAACATTCAACTGACCTAAACGACCACCAAGATCAATCTGAGCCATCGGAATATTACGTGACTTCCAGAAAGTACGCGTACCATTATTAACATCGCTGATATAGCGGGAATCTTTTTTAACAATAGGGTGTCTGGAAAGTACCGCGGAACCTTCCATCCAGACATCCCACCCAAAATGGGACCAGTCCATCACATAGTCATACTGTTTATTGTCGAGCCTGGAGAGGATCTGCTTGACCATATTGCTATCCGTCGCACCGAATTGCACAGTGTCCAGATCGTCTCTCTGCTTACCATGCCACTCCCCGACTTCCTGTAGGCACACCACATCTGGGTTAAGTTGATTAATCGCTGCCGCTACACGGTCGAACAACACTCCGTGCTGGTTCACACGTTCCATCGCCTGGCTGTCGGTCAGATCAGACTCTTTAACACCGGGTGTCTTGAACTCCTGATAGGTATGCAGATTGACACTCAGTACCGTAAACGTATTCTCAGCGTTATTACTCGCGGGATTAGCAGTAAAAAGCAGACCATTCTTCACCCATACTTGCTCCGCACTGCTACGAAAATTTTCTGCCGGGTCTCCTTCATTATTTTCACACTTATAATGAGAGCCTGAATAACACCCCTGAGTCGCGCCAAGGTTAATCATTCCGCTGTCGCCTTCAAACGCGAATTCCAGCTTGTCCGCCGTAACCACTGCCGACCACCAGCCTTCTTCATTCTTTGTCATGGCAAGGCGCTGAAACTCTGCCTCGGCTAGATTGCTGCGATAAACTAATTCCCCATGGCTCCAATCGGGCATATAAAAATGTACCGTCATAACATGAGAAGCTTGCGATAATTCCTTAGAGTCATCTTTCTTGGCTTCCGAATCAGCGTTATCAGCATTGTTACATCCAAAGAGCGATAAACTCATTAGTACAACCAGCGTTAAGTTTTTTATTGCTTTTATAATAAGCATTGTGACTTCTTCCCCATTTTTATTTTACTGGCAAAATCTTCAATGAATTTGCCGAAAGCAAGGTCAATCATACAGGCTGTTAGTTTCAGGTTTATGACTCTGCGTCCTGTACTTGGTGGCAAAATCCCTGAGCTAAACTGTCAGGCGTTGCTACAAACAGATCTTTCAGGGCCTCCATCACCTAATGAAGATGTCCAGAATAGGCGCCAATGATAAAAGATAGTTGAGTTTAAACCTGTTGCTGACAATAGTGCTGTGATCAACAGCATAAGAAAAACCTTCTGTGCACAAGATGCCGATCATGACCGGTATTAAACCGTGCGGAGCATAAAATGGAAAACCCCCCGGCCTGCTGAAAATGGTGATGAGTTCCACATTGAGTTTGTCCTCGACTCAATTCATTCCTGTCATTGGCGGCAGTACACGGGCAAGGATTGGGATTAATCTTAAAATGCCTATTTTACGTGCTTTTAACGGCACATATTCTTCACTTGGTTAAAAAAACAGCGTAAAATATTAGCTTCACAGTTGTACATGAGGATGTGAAGTATCATGGTAGATCGTGAGTTAAAAAACTGGAAAGACTTCATCGACGAGATGTTAGCTAAGTAATATCTTGCTGGAGTATCCAAAGAACGATTGTTTTTTTTGTTAAAACACCGTGGGTAAAAAATTACCATTGCAGTAAAGCAACAAGGTAATCAGGCAGCATCAGAACATCGGTGCTGCCTTTTCTTTTTTACGTCAATAAGTGGCTGTATCCATTCTAGTAATCCTGTTAGTGGTCACGGGCTTCCACTGATGACGCTTTCTTATCACTTGGCCCCGCAAGCCTCTGTTTGCCAGGGAAACGGCGGCGTACCAGCACAAAGAACAGCGGTACAAAGAATATCGCCAGAACCGTGGCGGAAATCATCCCCCCCATCACGCCGGTGCCTACCGCATGTTGGCTGCCAGAGCCAGCCCCAGAACTGATGGTCATGGGCAGTACGCCGAAGATAAAGGCCAGAGAGGTCATGAGGATAGGGCGCAAACGCATACGTGAAGCTTCCAGTGTGGCTTCCACCAGCCCCTTTCCTTTCTGATGCAGCTCATTGGCGAATTCAACGATCAGAATGGCGTTTTTGGCGGACAAACCGATAATCGTCAATAAACCCACCTGGAAATAAACATCATTTTCCAGCCCGCGTAGCCAGGTTGCTGTTACGGCGCCAATAACGCCCAATGGCACCACCAACATCACCGAGAATGGAATTGACCAGCTTTCATACAAGGCTGCCAAGCACAGGAACACCACCAAGAGTGAGATTGCATACAGCGCCGGGGCTTGGGAGCCTGACAAGCGTTCCTGGTACGACATGGCCGTCCATTCTAGCCCGAAACCTCTCGGCAACTGATTGACCAGTTTTGTCATCTCGTCCATTGCGGTACCGGTACTGACCCCGGAAGCCGCCTCACCAACAATCTCCACCGAAGAGCTGCCATTGTAACGCTCTAGCCGTGGTGAGCCATATTCCCAATGGGTAGTGGCAAAGGCAGAGAAGGGGACCATTCCGCCACTGTTGTTGCGTACGTACCACTTGTTGATATCCTCCGGCAGCATACGAAACGGCGCGGCGGATTGGACATAAACCTTCTTGACCCGACCACGGTCAACAAAATCGTTAACATAGGTCGACCCCCAGGCGGTGGACAGCGTACTGTTAATCTCGCTGATGGAAACACCCAGTGCTTGTGCCTTACGTTGGTCGATATCAATCTTTAACTGCGGGGTATCATCAAGGCCGTTGTGGCGCACCCGTGATAACAGCGGGTTCTGCCCTGTCAACTGTAGCAATTGATCACGTGCCGCCATCAGTTTGCCATGACCTTGACCTGCGTGGTCTTCCAGTTGCATAGCAAAACCGGCAGCGTTACCTAACCCGGTAATGGCCGGTGGGCTACTGGCAATGACGCGAGCTTCGTTGATCTGTTTAAAAGCCTGGGTGGCACGCTCAATAATATCGAACGAGCTATTGGCACCCGAACTACGCAACGACCAATCTTTCAGGCGGATAAACATCCGGGCAACGTTCTGGCCGTTGCCGCCGGGCCCGGAACCGATAGTCGCGAATACCGACAACACATCTTGTTTCTCCTTGGTCAGAAAGTATTCTTCAACTTTTTCTACCACTTTGGTGGTTTGTTGCAGGGTAGAACCTGCTGGCAGTTGTATTTGAACCGTAAACACACCACGGTCTTCCTGCGGTAGAAATGAGGTGGGCAGTTTGATAAACAGTAGCGCCATGCCCCCCAGTAGCAGCAAATAAATCACCATATAACGGGCGCTGTGGTGCAGGACTCTGCTGACTCCTCGCTCATAGCGTGCACTATTGCGGTTGAACATGCGGTTAAACCAGCCAAAGAAACCGCGCTTTTCATGATGCTGCCCTTTGGCTATTGGCTTAAGGATCGTGGCACATAATGCCGGGGTGAGGATCATCGCCACTAGGACGGAAAGCACCATGGCAGAAACGATAGTGATTGAGAACTGACGATAGATGGCACCGGTGGTACCACTAAAGAAGGCCATGGGGACAAAAACGGCAGAAAGCACCAGAGCAATACCGACTAATGCCCCCTGGATCTGCCCCATGGATTTGCGGGTAGCATCGCGTGGCGAGAGGCCTTCTTCACTCATCACCCGTTCAACGTTCTCTACCACCACAATCGCATCATCTACCAACAGACCAATCGCCAACACCATGGCAAACATGGTCAGGGTGTTAATACTGTATCCGAAGGCGGAAAGGATAGTGAACGTACCCAATAGCACCACCGGGACGGCGATGGTCGGAATCAGCGTCGCGCGGAAATTCTGCAAAAACAGGTACATCACCAGAAACACCAGCAGCACGGCCTCGAACAGGGTTTTTACCACATCTCTGATTGAAGCCTGGACAAATGGCGTGGTCTCATAGGCGACCTTGGCTTCCAACCCAGCAGGAAAGTAGTGTGAAAGTTCATTAATTTTGGCTTTTACTAATTGGTCGGTTTCCAATTCATTGGCACCAGACGCCAGTTTAATGTTCACCCCGGCGGCTTGCAGGCCGTTATAGCGGCTCTGGAAGTTGTAATTCTCACTCCCCATTTCAACCGTTGCTACATTTCCCAAGGTGACCAGTGAACCATCCTGGTTGACACGCAGTGTGATTTGGCGGAACTGTTCCGGTGTTTGTAATTGCGATTGGGCGTTGATAGTGGCATTCAACGCCTGTTTATCCACGGAAGGGGACCCACCTAATTGACCGACGGCGACTTGAGCGTTCTGTGCGGTGATGGCGTTAATCACATCCTGAGTGGTGAGCTGATAACCTGTGAGTTTAGTGGGGTCGAGCCAGATTCGCATGGCATATTGCGAACCATAAATATCTATACTGCCTACACCGCTGATACGACTAAGGGGGTCTTGCAGATTTGAAACGATATAATCGGCAATATCCTGTTTATCCATACTCCCATCATTAGAGACAAAGGCCACCATCATTAGCGTGGTATCGCCGGATTTGGACACCGTCACGCCTTGTTGCTGCACGGCTTGTGGCAGCCGTTTGATGGCCGATTGCAACTGGTTTTGTACCTGCTGCATGGCTTGATTGGGGTCGGTGCCTGCTTCAAAAGTTAGCGTTACCGAGGCTTGGCCAGTATTGGTACTTTGCGACGACATATACATCATATTGTCGAGGCCAGTCATGCTTTGCTCAATGATCTGGGTGACGGTATTTTCCAGGGTTTGTGCTGAAGCCCCGGGATAGTTCGCACTAATACGCACGTTGGGGGGGGCGAGGTTTGGGTATTGCTCGACGGGTGAAGAAAAAATCGCCAAGGTGCCAGTCAGGCAAAGAATAATCGCCAGAACCCAGGCAAAAATCGGGCGATCGATAAAAAAATTAGCCATCCAGCATCAACCTCGTTATACCTAATAAGAGATATTATCATTTCAAGTAGTGCACTTTACTCGGCATAAGGCGGGAAAGCGTGGAGAAAAAATGGAGATCATGTAAATAAACTTGATGTCAACCAAATTCTGTTTACGCCCATTAGCTCCTTATCCCTGAGTTTTTTCTTCAGCGTGTTAACGCCGAGCCAGAGATTCCACGCCGGTTATTGGCCTTTAGAACTCAAGTACAGAACGGTGGCCGCCACGCGCGAACGGACATTGAGTTTACGCAACATATTACGTATATGAACTTTCACAGTCTCTTCGGAAATATGCAACTGTGCCGCCACTTGCTTATTGGACATCCCTTGGGCCACTTCCTGCAGGACATCCAGTTCACGTTCGGTCAAGTCTGCAAAGGGATCATGCTGCTCGCGACGTGAGGCAAGATAATCTGCCACGGCGGCACTGATAACATTCTTGCCTGCGGCAGCTTCGCGAATATCAGCCAGCAATTGTTCCGGCTCGCTGTCTTTCAGTAGATAGCCATCAGCGCCAGCATCGATTAGCGCGTAGACATCGCTGCGTGAGTCGGAAACCGTGAGGACGATGATCCGTGCATCAACACCGTCATGACGTAATGCTTTCAGGGTATCAAGCCCGGAAAGCCCCTTCATATTGAGATCAAGGACGATGACATCCGGTGTCAATTGTGCCGCCAAGGCGATGGCTTCATTACCACTGCTGGCTTCGCCCACCACATTGAAAGCGGGGTCCAGCCCGAGTAATTGTTTAATACCACGTCGCATCAAGGGGTGATCATCAACGATCATTACTCTGTAATTTTTTATTATCATGGGATAGCTCCAGTAGCGAGTAACATTACCGCATGGTACCAGATAACACACATCTGGCCCTTTAAAAGCGTCGTCATCAACGACAATCCACCGGCTAATCAGGGAGCGGTTCCCTTATGGCGGGAAAGTCAGGCAAACCTCCGTGCCCCCCAGCTTGCCACGTCGGATAGCTAATGTGCCGCCCAGGCGCGCCGCGCGCTCGCTCATAATGGTTAATCCGTAATGGCCTTCCGGTTCATCCAGGCTGTCTATACCGGAACCGTCATCGCAGATGATGATCTGGTTATTGCCTTCCGCTGTCAGCTCACAACGGACCACAATTTCCTGCGCATTGGCGTGCTTGATCGCATTAAGCACCGCTTCACGCACAATTTGCAAGGCATGGACCTGTTGCTGGGCATTTAACGCCTGTGAGGCAAGCAGACAGTGTAACTGAATCTGCGTGCTGGTTAGAAGACGTAATGGCTCCAATACCTGCCGGAGTGCGGCATTGAGATCGGCATCCTGAATGCTCAGGCGGAAGGTAGCGAGTAATTCGCGTAGTTGCTGATAAGCATCCGCCAAGGCACGATCAAAATCATCAATAATCTCGTTTGATTGTGAAGAACTCCCCGCCAGTGTGCGTTTGAGCAACGTCAGTTGGATGCGCAGAAAGGTGAGTGCTTGTGCTAGCGAATCGTGCAGCTCACGGGCAATGGTGGCACGTTCTTCCATCAGCAGAAATTGCATATGTTGCTTTTGTGCCCGGTTAAAATAGACCCCGCGGCTGAGCATATTGGTCACACTTTGCATCAACTGTGGGTGGGGGGCTTGGTGATGATATTGCCAACTCAGGCTCCCCAGCGGTTTATGGTCTTGCATAATCATCAATGAATGCCAGGGGAGTGTGGGCTGAGGCTCGCCACTAGCAACCTGCCATTGAGTGAGGCTGTCTTGTACATTGAGTTGGATACATTGTAATTGCTCACTTAACCGTACAATATTCAACAGATTCTCAAATGCGCGCTGATCGAGCTGTTCGGCGTTAAGCGCCTGGGAACAGTTGTAGAGCACTTCCAGTGTGCGGTTGGCTTGTTGTAAACGTTCGGTTTTTTCCCGTACTTTTTGTTCTAACGATTGATACAGTTTGGCTAATTCGCCGGACATGGTGGTGAAGGTTTGTGACAACACGCCTAATTCGTTCGGCAGTGAAACATCCAGGGGGGGATGATTAAAGTTACGCTGCTGCATACTCAGGCTGGCATCCATCAGATGTTTAAGGGGGGTCACCACTTGCCGGCGCATAAAACGGATGCAAAATAGTACCAACCCAATTACCACGATATAGCCCATCACGCTGATGGCGGCCACGATGGCCAATTTCCGTTCAGAATAGCGCTGCAATGCCAGAACAAAATGGTCTATCTGATTGACATAACTGGCGACGTTAGACTGATAGTTTCCCGCTGGACCCATCAGGACCTGTTTTTCCAGATCCTGCCAGGATTGAAGT
Organism: Serratia sp. HNCC26DJ244; assembly: GCF_057180565.1. Classification (NCBI taxonomy): domain Bacteria; kingdom Pseudomonadati; phylum Pseudomonadota; class Gammaproteobacteria; order Enterobacterales; family Yersiniaceae; genus Serratia; species Serratia sp. HNCC26DJ244. The sequence goes on from NZ_JBXUGO010000004.1 coordinate 54,666, forward strand.
AACGCCAGATATTTCTGCCGGACATCGCCAGGAACATAAAACCGCTCAAGATTGCGTAGCGCCGGGGCTTGCAGAGACTGTTGGTACTGCAACAGATGTTCACCAAGTCGCTCGGAACCGTTGGTGAGTTCATAAGCCAGGCGGTAGCTCTGCATCCGTAAAGAGCCAGCGATATTCATCGCTTCAGCATCCCGCAGGCTGCCAGCGACAGTGATCAACGCCAGGCCAGTCGCTAGCACTGAGAGAATCACGATGCTCACCAGAATCTTGGCGAGTGTTGCCGTTACCGAACGTTTTACCAGCAAGTTCCTCTCCTTTTTTCACCAATTTGAGTAAGCCGGGCCTAGGGTCATGACTAAGGGCTCTTTTACCCAATGAGCGTTGGATTGTCACCAACAGCCAAGCGCTATATAAAAACATAAATAACGATTTAACAGATTCATATCAGTAAAGTCGCTTTGTGCCGGGCCAGAGATTGATCTAGCGCAATCAACCCCAGGATTTACCCCTAAAGAGGGATTATTTACCCCTTGTGTTCCGCCTATGTTACCCATGCCCATCCTCTGGTGGGAGATAAAAATAATAAAACGCAATAACGATTATTTGCATGTATACCCTAAATAATTCGAGTTGTAGGAAGGCGGCAACGCAGAGAATCCCCAGGAGCTTACACGGGTAAGTGACTGGGGTGAGCGAGGAAAGCCAACACACATGCAACTTGAAGTATGACGAGTATAGGCATGTAGGTGTGTTTTCAACTGATTGGGGAATGACTTTATGGCCGAATTGTCGCGGCGCAGATTGCTTAGCGGACAATGGCATCATCACGCTGACGCGATCCGTCCCCCGTGGTCGCGGGCAGCTTCACTGTTTGTTGCTGGCTGTACCCGCTGTCAGGCATGTATTGAGGCCTGTGAGACCGGGGTGTTGATCAAAGGCAGTGGCGGTTTTCCCGAGATTGATTTCCAGCGTGCAGAATGTACTTTTTGTCGGCAATGCGCAGAAGCCTGTGAAGCTCCGCTGTTCTATCCACCACAGCATTTACCTTGGCAACAAGTGGCAACCATTGCAGCGCATTGTCTGGCGTTACGTGGGGTTGAATGCCGCAGTTGCCAGGATAATTGTGAAGTACAGGCCATTCGCTTTGTTCCCCAATCAGGGGGGATTGCCCATCCCAAGCTTGATGTGCAGGCATGTACCGGTTGCGGTGCCTGTGTCGCGGGTTGTCCTGTTACGGCAATCGCCATAATTCGGAGTGAAAATAATGAATAACGAGTGGCATGTCAGCGGGCTAATGGTGCAGGCTCGGCCGGAAAAGTTCCCGTCACTGATCCCGGCATTGCTGGCAATTCCAGAGACAGAAATTCCCACCCAAGATCAACAGCAGGGGAAATTAGTAGTGGTGATGCAAGCAGCATGCTCCCAGAGATTGCTGGAAAATATTGAGTCGGTACGTAATTTGGATGGCGTGCTGGCAGTGTCGCTGGTTTATCACCAGCAGGATGAGCAAGGTGAGGTAATAGCATGAAACTCAGTCGTCGAGACTTCATGAAAGCTAACGCTGCAGCAGCGGCCGCGGCGGCTGCCGGGCTGACGATCCCAACGGTCGCCAAAGCTGTGGTTGGTGGTGGTGACGAAATAAAATGGGACAAAGCACCTTGCCGTTTCTGCGGCACGGGTTGTGGCGTACTGGTGGGCACACAAAATGGTCGTATTGTGGCTTCTCAGGGGGATCCGGATGCTCCCGTCAACCGTGGCCTTAACTGCATCAAAGGTTATTTTCTGCCAAAAATCATGTATGGCAAAGACCGTTTGACGCAACCACTGTTGCGGATGAGAGACGGCCAATATGATAAACAAGGCGAGTTTACCCCGATTAGCTGGGATCAAGCCTTTGATATTATGGCTGAGAAATTTAAAGGTGCCATGAAGGAAAAGGGGCCAGAAGCGGTAGGTATGTTTGGTTCTGGTCAGTGGACCGTATGGGAAGGTTATGCAGCGGCCAAACTGTTCAAAGCAGGCCTGCGTACCAATAACCTTGATCCCAATGCACGTCACTGCATGGCTTCTGCTGTGGTGGGCTTTATGCGTACCTTTGGTATGGATGAACCGATGGGCTGCTATGATGATATCGAGCAGGCTGACGCCTTCGTGCTTTGGGGCTCTAATATGGCGGAGATGCACCCGATCCTCTGGTCGCGCATCACCAACCGCCGTTTGGGCAACGATAAGGTCAATGTCTCGGTTCTCTCTACTTTTGAACACCGCAGTTTTGAACTGGCGGATAATGCCATGGTGTTCAAACCCCAGACTGACCTGGTGATCCTGAACTACATCGCTAACTATATTATTCAAAATAACGCCGTCGATCAGGAATTCCTTAAACAGCACGTCAATATCCGCAAAGGGGCCACCGATATCGGTTACGGCTTGCGGCCAAACGACCCGTTGGAAAAGGCAGCGAAAAACCCGGGTAGTGATGCCTCTGATCCCATCAATTTTGAAGAGTACAAAGCCTTTGTGGCGGAGTACACCCTGGATAAAACGGCGCAGATGAGTGGTGTGCCGAAAGACCAGTTGGAAGCCTTGGCCAAACTGTATGCCGACCCCAATGTGAAAGTGGTTTCTTACTGGACCATGGGTTTTAACCAGCATACCCGTGGCGTTTGGGCTAATAACCTGTGTTACAACCTGCACCTGTTAACTGGCAAGATCTCTAAACCGGGGAGTGGGCCGTTCTCGCTTACTGGGCAACCTTCTGCTTGTGGTACCGCGCGGGAAGTGGGGACCTTTGCCCACCGCTTGCCAGCAGATATGGTGGTGACCAACGAAAAACACCGCCAGATTGCCGAGAAACAGTGGCAATTACCCGCCGGGACGATACCCGAGAAGGTCGGCCTGCATGCGGTGGCACAAGACCGCGCCCTGAAAGATGGCAAACTGAATGCCTATTGGGTGATGTGTAATAACAATATGCAGGCGGGGCCGAATATCGATGCTGACCGTATGCCGGGTTGGCGTGATCCGCGTAATTTTATCGTCGTTTCTGACCCTTATCCTACAGTGAGTGCTTTGGCGGCGGACTTGATCCTGCCAACCGCCATGTGGGTAGAAAAAGAGGGGGCTTACGGTAATGCGGAGCGCCGTACCCAGTTTTGGCGCCAGCAGGTGAAAGCACCGGGCGAGGCTAAATCAGATTTGTGGCAGTTGGTGGAGTTTGCCAAACGCTTCAAGGTCGAGGAGGTTTGGCCTGCTGAATTGTTGAATCAGAAACCAGAGTATCGCGGCAAAACCTTGTATGACGTGTTGTTCGCCAATGGTGAAGTGAACAAATACAAGCTGGAAGAGATCCCGGCAGAACAGTTGAATGATGAGTCGCGTGAATTCGGCTTTTATATTCAGAAAGGGTTGTTTGAGGAGTACGCCTTTTTTGGGCGCGGACACGGCCACGATTTGGCCCCCTTTGATATGTATCATCAGACCCGTGGTTTACGTTGGCCGGTTGTGGATGGCCAAGAAACTCTGTGGCGTTACCGCGAAGGGAAAGATCCTTATGTGAAAGCCGGTGAGAGTGTGCGTTTCTATGGTAAGCCGGATGGCAAAGCGGTGATCTTTGCGCTGCCTTATGAACCCGCAGCGGAGAGTCCTGATAAAGAGTATGACCTGTGGCTCTCTACTGGCCGGGTGTTGGAACATTGGCATACTGGTTCCATGACGCGCCGGGTGCCGGAGTTACATCGTGCTTTCCCTGAGTCAGTGGTCTTTATCCATCCATTAGATGCCAAAGATCGCAATCTACGCCGTGGTGACAAAGTCAAAGTGGCGTCACGCCGTGGTGATGTGGTGAGTATTGTTGAAACCCGTGGCCGTAACCGTCCACCGCAAGGTCTGGTGTTTATGCCATTCTTTGATGCCGCGCAGTTGGTTAATAATCTGACGTTGGATGCTACTGATCCGCTGTCAAAAGAGACTGACTTCAAGAAGTGTGCGGTGAAGTTGGAGAAGGTATAAGGCGGCGCCATGGACCAGCAACGGGATAAGGCACCAGCCAGAAGGCGTTTTCTGCGAGATGCGGCGCGTAGTGCTGCCGGATTGGTGGGAATTGGTGTGCTGTTGGGGTTGCAACAAAGACAGTCTCAGGCACAGGGGCTGTTTTTACGGCCCCCAGGGGCATTGGCTGGCTCGGCTTTCGATAGTGCCTGTATTCGCTGTGGCCAATGTGTGCAGGCTTGCCCTTATCAAACCCTGAAGTTGGCAACGTTGTTGTCAACTCAAGCGGCTGGCACACCTTATTTCGTGGCGCGGGACACGCCATGCGAGATGTGTGAAGAGATCCACTGTGTGTTGGCTTGCCCCAGTGGCGCGCTGGACTCACAACTGACGGATATCAACCATGCGCGTATGGGGCTGGCGGTGTTGCTGGATCATGAGAGCTGCCTTAACTGGCAGGGGCTGCGTTGCGATGTCTGTTACCGTGTCTGCCCGCAGATTGATCAGGCGATTACGCTGGAGCTGCAGCATAACGAACGTACCGGCAAACATGCCAAATTCCTGCCAACTGTCCATAGCGATGCTTGTACCGGTTGTGGCAAGTGTGAACAGGCCTGTGTGCTGGAGCAGGCGGCGATTAAAGTGCTGCCGTTGGCATTAGCGCGGGGGCAGTTGGGTGAACACTATCGCTGGGGCTGGCAGGAAAAAGAACAAGCTGGGCACTCACTGGTGCCGGAAGAGCTCAAGTTGCCCGTGCGTGGCGGAATGGGAGGTGGATGATGACCAATCCTGTCGCCCAAGCTGGGCGTGAGGCGCGGTTACGCCATGGTTGGTGGCGTAGCCATCGTTTCCTGATCTTGCGGCGTTGCAGCCAGTTATCGATTTTGCTGATGTTCTTATCTGGTCCGCTTTGGGGTGTCTGGATTTTGCGCGGTAACTACAGTGCCAGCCTGCTATTGGATACGTTGCCGCTGACCGATCCGTTAATGCTGCTGGAAAGCTTGCTGGCAGGGCATTGGCCCAGTTGGTTGGCCTGGGCCGGCGTGCTGGTGGTACTGATTTATGGCTTGATTGGCAACCGGGTGTTTTGTGGTTGGGTATGCCCCTTGAACCCGGTCACTGATCTGGCGAGCTGGTTGCGACGCAAGTTGGGGTTACGCCAGTCGGCTACGCTACCACGCAGTCTGCGCTACGGCATTTTATTGCTGATTCTGGCGGGGAGTGCCATCAGTGGCACGCTGCTGTGGGAGTGGGTGAATCCGGTCGCTTTGATGGGGCGGGGCCTTATTCATGGGGACGGTAGCGGCGTTTTAAACTGGCTGCAGGGGTTAGCAGCCGCCTTTGGTGCTGGTATCTGGCTGATTGTAGCCCTGTTTCTGTTTGACCTGCTGGTGGTTGAACATGGCTGGTGTGGTCACCTTTGCCCCGTGGGGGCCTTGTATGGGGTGATTGGCAGACACGGCATGGTACAGATCAGCGCAGAAGGGCGGGAAAACTGTAATCGTTGCATGGATTGCTTTCACGTCTGCCCAGAACCACAAATTCTGCGTGACCCGGTATTACTTAAAAAAGGCACCCCCATAGTGGCCAGTGATAGCTGTATTGCCTGCGGACGCTGCCTTGATGTCTGTGCAGAGAATGTATACGAAATTAAGAGTAAATTTTATTATTCGGGAGCCAAAAAATGAAAAGCAGTGTTGTGAAAAAGCAGCTTTCCTTATGGGGCGCGCTGTTATCACTGATAGTGGCAAGTTTGGCATTTGCAGCCAGTGATGTGGATCTCCAGCAATCGCCAGAGGTTTCCGGAACTGTTGAAGGGCAGATCAAAATGCCTAAGCAGCAGGAAAAGATGGCATTAAATTACGTCAATCAACCACCGATGATCCCCCACAGTATTGATGGTTATCAGGTGACCAAGAATACCAACCGTTGCCTGCAGTGCCATGGGGTGGGGAGTTATCGTACCACCGGGGCACCCCGTATCAGCCCGACACATTTTATGGACAGTGATGGCAAAGTATTGGGGGAAGTGGCCCCTCGCCGTTATTTCTGTTTGCAATGTCACGTACCACAAACCAATGCCGCACCTATTATCGGTAATGATTTCAAGCCGATGCAGGGCTTTGGGCACTAAGCGGGGGAGTTATGTCTGAAGGTAACAATGCAGTATCCGAGAAAAAGGTCGGTTTGATCCGCCGTATATGGCGCTGGTGGCGTCGACCGAGTCGTCTGGCCTTGGGAACGCTGCTATTGATCGGTTTTGTGGGGGGGATTCTCTTTTGGGGGGGCTTTAACACCGGTATGGAGGCGGCTAACACCGAGCAGTTCTGTATCAGTTGCCATGAAATGCGCTCTACCGTCTACGAGGAGTATATGGAAAGCGTGCACTACAGCAACCGTAGCGGTGTGCGTGCGACCTGCCCGGACTGCCATGTTCCCCATGAGTGGGGGCCGAAAATGCTGCGTAAGATCAAGGCCAGCAAAGAGTTGTATGCCAAGGTATTTGGTCTGATCGACACACCGCAGAAATTTGAGGAACATCGTCTGACCATGGCCAGCAACGAATGGGCGCGGATGAAGGCCAATAAGTCGCAGGAGTGCCGTAACTGCCATAACTTTGAGTATATGGACCTTAGCGCACAGAAAACCGTGGCGGCCAAAATGCATAACCAGGCGATTAACGAAGGCAAAAGCTGTATTGATTGCCATAAAGGTATTGCACATAAACTGCCCGATATGCGCGAAGTGCCAAACGGTTTTTAAGTTTGGTTAAACAAACCCCGTGGTGCGAAATGGCCTACGGGGTTTTTTATTGCAAATTTTTCAGGGTTGCGCTTTGCTATTTGCCAATCAGCCCGCTAATGGAAAAGATCCATGTCATCGAAAATTGAAAATATCAGGCAAGAGCTGCTGTCGGATAATTGGTACACACTGAATAAATACACCTATGATTTAAAAAGGGAAAAAGGGGGTTCCGTTGAGCAGGTGCGTGAGGTTTATGATCGCGGCAACGGGGCCACTATTTTGTTGTATAACCGTGCCAAAGGCACTGTGGTATTAATCAACCAATTCCGTATGCCGACCTACCTTAACGGCAACACCAGTGGCATGTTGTTGGAGGCTTGTGCCGGGCTGCTGGATAATGACTCCCCGGAGCAGTGCGTCCGCCGTGAAGCGATGGAAGAGACCGGTTTTCAGCTAACCGAGGTGAAAAAAATTTTTGAAGCCTATATGTCACCCGGGGGAGTGACGGAGTTGATCCATTTCTTTATTGCCGAGTATCAAGATAGCGAACGCACTAGCCCAGGTGGCGGTATTGAAGATGAAGATATTGACGTGGTGGAGCTGCCCTTTAGCGACGCTATCGCGATGATCGCTGATGGCCGCCTCAAAGATGGCAAAACCATTATGCTGTTACAACATCTACAGATAACCCAACTGATGGCGTGATTTTTTGGTTTTACAGTGATCGCGCTAATCGCAGGGGGTAAATCAGGGGTAAATATTGATAAAATTATCCCTGCAGGCGGTTCTGGTAATATAGCCACCCTTTGCTGCGTTGCAAATCCCTCTGGCCGACCTATCCAGCCATCGCCACCCCGTTAACACAAAATAATGCTGCTTGATAAGTGTAATTGAACTTTTATTTGCGAATTTTACTCAAGGTTACGGGGTGCTTCAAAGTTTGGAACATTTATCTCACTATACTGGTTGCAGATTAATGCTTTACCTCAACATACATAGTAGAAAACAAGGACCCCATAATGGACGAACAACTCAAACAGAGTGCTCTTGATTTCCATCAGTTTCCTATCCCCGGGAAGATTCAGGTATCGCCAACTAAACCACTGGCTACGCAGCGCGATCTGGCTTTGGCTTATTCACCCGGCGTAGCAGCGCCTTGCCTGGAAATTGCTGACGATCCGCAGGCCGCCTACAAGTACACCGCAAAAGGCAACCTGGTGGCGGTGATCTCCAACGGCACGGCGGTACTGGGGCTGGGGAATATCGGGGCACTGGCGGGTAAGCCGGTGATGGAGGGAAAAGGGGTTCTGTTTAAGAAGTTTTCCGGTATTGATGTGTTCGACATCGAAGTGGACGAACATGATCCCGATAAACTGGTCGACATCATCGCCGCACTGGAGCCGACCTTTGGTGGTATCAACCTGGAAGATATCAAGGCACCAGAATGCTTTTATATTGAAAAGAAACTGCGCGAACGCATGAAGATCCCGGTGTTCCATGATGATCAACATGGTACTGCGATTATCACCACCGCCGCAGTGTTGAACGGCTTGCGAGTGGTGAAGAAAAATATCGCTGACGTCAAACTGGTGGTGTCAGGTGCCGGTGCCGCTTCCATTGCCTGCCTCAATCTGCTGGTTGCACTGGGGATGAGCAAGCAGAACATTACGGTTTGTGACTCCAGAGGGGTTATCTATAAAGGCCGTGACGCCAATATGGAAGATAACAAAGCCGTGTATGCCGTTGCAGACCAAGGCCTGCGCACGCTGGGGGAAGTGATTCCAAACGCCGATATTTTCCTCGGTTGCTCCGGCCCTGGCGTCTTGACGCCGGATATGGTGAAAACCATGGCCAAAGACCCGCTGATTATGGCGTTGGCTAACCCTGAACCGGAAATTCTGCCGCCGCTGGCTAAAGCGGTCCGCCCAGATGCCATTATCTGTACCGGCCGTTCCGACTATCCGAACCAGGTCAATAACGTTCTCTGTTTCCCCTTTATCTTCCGTGGTGCACTGGACGTAGGGGCTACCACCATCAATGAAGAGATGAAACTGGCTTGTGTGCATGCCATTGCTGATCTGGCGATGGCGGAACAGAGTGATGTGGTGGCTTCCGCTTATGGTGATCAGGATCTGAGTTTTGGCCCAGAATATATTATTCCAAAGCCTTTTGATCCCCGCTTGATTGTCAAAATTGCACCGGCAGTGGCCAAGGCGGCCATGGATTCCGGTGTCGCCTTGCGTCCGATTGAAAACTTTGCCGCTTATGTGGAACATCTGACCCAGTTTGTTTACAAAACCAACCTGTTTATGAAACCGATCTTCTCGCAAGCGAAGAAGGACATGAAACGTGTGGTACTGGCAGAAGGGGAAGAAGAGCGCGTACTGCATGCTACGCAAGAGCTGGTTACGCAAGGGTTGGCACATCCTATTCTGATCGGGCGGCCGGACGTTATCGAAATGCGTCTGAAGAAACAGGGCTTGCAATTGACGCCTGGTAAAGATTTTGATGTGGTGAATAACCTGTCTGATCCGCGTTTTAAAGAGTATTGGCAAGAATATTATCAACTGATGAAACGCCGTGGTGTGTCACAGGAGCAGGCGCGCCGTGCCGTGATGGCTAATCCCACCTTGATCGCCGCCATTATGGTGCACCGTGGGGAAGCCGATGCCATGATCTGTGGCACCATCGGTAGCTACCATGAACATTATGAGGTGGTGGAACAGGTATTGGGGTTCCGTGATGGGGTGCATGTGGCGGGGGCGATGAATGCGCTGATGCTACCGAGTGGCAATACATTTATCACTGACACCTATGTCAACGATGACCCAACGGCGGAACAATTGGCAGAAATCACGCTGATGGCGGCCAATACGGTGCGGCGTTTCGGTATTGAGCCGAAGGTAGCCCTGTTATCCCATTCCAATTTTGGCTCTGCCAATTGCCCAACGGCAACCAAAATGCGTGAAACGCTGGCGTTGGTACGTGAGCGGGCACCAGAGTTGGAGATTGATGGTGAGATGCATGGTGATGCTGCCCTGGTGGAAAGCATTCGTCATAACTTGATGCCTGACAGCCCACTGAAAGGCGCGGCGAATATCCTGATCATGCCGAATATGGAAGCGGCACGTATCAGTTATAACCTACTGCGAGTTTCTTCTTCTGAAGGGGTGACCGTGGGGCCGGTGTTGATGGGGGTTTCTAAACCGGTACATATCCTGACGCCGGTGGCTTCAGTACGCCGCATAGTCAACATGGTGGCGCTGGCGGTGGTGGAGGCGCAGACGACAGCACTGTAATCAGTAGCCCCGCCTGGTCGCTTAAGTTGGCGACCAGGCGGGTTATCTATCTACCTATCTATCTACCTATCTATCTATTAATGGCACTGTTGCGCAATAGCTTGAATATCTGCCGGAGTGGTGCGGCAACAACCGCCGATCAACCGGGCACCCGCACGCTGCCACTCTCTGATTTGACTGTTCAACGGGTTTTGCTCTGTGCCACAACCATGCCAGGTTTTACTGACCGCATCGTAGTGTTCGCCAGAATTCGGGTAAACCACTAACGGTTTATCACTCAATGTCGCCAATTGCTGTAACGCCGGGGTGACACTGTCCAATGCGATACAGTTGACCCCTACCGCTAACACTTGCGGATTGTCCGCCAGCCGCTCCATCACCAGCTTCAACGGTGAACCATCACTCAAGTGGTGGCTGTCTTGCAAGGTGAAAGAGAACCAGGCGCCCAAGGTGGGGAATTCGTGCAACAGTTTAAGCAGTGCTTGTAATTCAGCCAATGAGGGCAGGGTTTCGCAGGCCAGCAGGTCAACACCTGCTTTGGCCAGTGCTGCGATTCTAGGGCGATGGAAAGCCGCCATTTCATTGGGTGGCAAATGGTAATCGCCACGATATTCAGAGCCGTTTGCCAGATAAGCACCATAAGGGCCGACTGAACCGGCGATCAACAACGGCAAGGCTTGCGGCTGTTGAGCCAGATAATCATCTCGCGCCTGTTGTGCCAGTTTTACGCTTTTGGCGATCAGTGCCAGCGATTGCTGCTCATTGAGTCCGCGACGTTGAAAGCCTTGTGGTGTCGCTTGATAGCTGGCAGTAATGGCGCATTGTGCCCCTGCATTGAAGTAATCAAGATGTACCTGATAAATCAGTTGCGGGTTTTCAATCAGCACTTTTGCTGACCACAACGGATCACTGAGGTCGCAGCCGCGCGCTTCCAACTCAGTGGCGAGGGCACCGTCTAGCACCAAGGTACGGTTATTCGCCAGCAGTGGGGTGAGAGGGTTATTAACTGACATGTTCTTCTCCGCTATTCAGTGTGCCTTTTTGACCGCTGCTGCGCGTCAGATAATAGACCAGATAACAGAGAGCAACGAATGGCAGGCCACAAAATAAGGCCACTCGTTGTTCTGGATCAAATACTAGACCAATACAAGCCAATAAACAGAGTATGAACCCGACGATTGGGGTTAGTGGATAACCTGGGGCGCGGTACTTCAGCCCTTCTATAGGTTTACCACTGCGCAGGTAATGGCGACGGAAAGCATAGTGTGAGGCACAGATACTCAGCCATACGGCGACTACTGCAAAGCCGGATATAGCAGACAGTGCGACAAACACGGTATCAGGGGCGATCACGCTGGTCAGTAGGGCCAGTACACCACCGAGCATACTGAAAGTCAGTGCATTGATGGGAATGCCCCGAGCATTCAGGCGCGAGAAATAGGCTGGCAATGTACGTTGATTGGCTAGCGACCACAACATCCGCCCTGACGCATACAGCCCGGAGTTCGCTGCGGAGAGAATAGCCGTCAGGATAACAAAATTAAAAATATCAGCCGCATAAGGCACACCAATACGTTCAAATACCTGCACAAAGGGGCTTTTAACCACACCCGCCTGTTCCATCGGGATCAACGCCGCCAAAATAAATACGGTACCGATAAAAAATACCACCAAACGCAATACCGTGGTGCGAATAGCCAACGGGATGACTTTTTCTGGATTTTCGGTTTCACCGGCGGCAATACCGATCAGTTCGGTACCGGAAAAGGCAAAATTGACCGCCACCATGGTCATCAGAATGGGTAATGTGCCATGGGGCAACCAACCGGATGAAGTCAGGTTATGCAGGAAGGGGGCGGGGCTGCCGTCTTTCATCGGTAACAGACCAAATACCGCAGCACCACCCAACACAATAAAGGCCAGAATAGTGATCACTTTGATCAGTGAGAACCAGAATTCGCTCTCAGCAAAAAAACGGGTGGTAATGGTATTAAGCAAAAAAATGATGGTGCAGAAGATCAAACACCACAACCACACCGGGGATTGTGGAAACCAGTATTGCATGCAGAAACCCGCGGCGGTGAGACTGGAGCCTAGCGCCACCGTCCAGGTGAGCCAATATAACCAGGCGACGGTATAGCCCGTGGCTGGGCCAGGATAGCGTGCCGCATAGATATGAAATGCGCCGGTTTCCGGCATGGCGACGGCAAGCTCCCCCAGACACAGCATCACTAGATAAACCACCAAGGCACCGATTAAATAGGCCAACAAGGTGCCGAGTGCCCCGGTAGTGGAAATGATATAGCCAGTATTGAAAAACAGCCCGGTGCCGATAACACCACCCAGAGACAGCATCACCAGATGCCGGGTTTTCATGGTGCGTTTGAACTTCCCTTCAATGGGCGCTACAGATTGCATGGTCATTCATCCATTTAGACGTCTATATGGCTAATAGGTATACCCTTAATAGACGCTTAAATCAACGTATCCTTACTATTGCGTTAATGGCAAAGTTAGCAACTTGATGAATGAATAAACCTCATCCTTGAGGTTTCGGCTGGAAGCTTGCCGTTGAGATGTCAGGCGATATATTGGCCTTAAGTGGCGGTAGCCTGCCGCAGAGCAACGTTTTTGCCAAAGGTAATATAGAGTATGGCTGGTATCATTAATCCAACAATCCAGGAGATATCTGTACCGATAAAATCATACAGCGGGCCGGTATACAGTGGAGTGGAAATAAATGGGACCTGAATCAGCACACCGAGAAAATAGATGCTGATACCAAAAATATTCCAGCGACCATAGCAACCATTCGGATCCATTAATGCGGCCTTGTCATAATGACCTTTAGCAACAAAATAGAAACTGGCGATGTTAATGGCGGCCCAAGGGGTGAAGAAGGTGAGTAAGAACAGCAGAAACGCTCTGAAGGCTCTTAAAAAATCATCTTTAGCCAGAAATGCCAGGCAGGTGGAAACACCAACAATAAAAATAACCACCGCAAGTCGCTGGTATTTGTTGTAGCTAACATGGCCTTTAAAGCCGCTGATAATGGTTGTCAGGCACATCAGGCTACCGTAGGCATTCAGTGTCGAGATGGTGATTTTACCAAAAGCGATACTGAAATAGATCAGGGCAGCCATGATACCGTTGGCCCCTAAGCTAACGATGTAACCGACTTCATTGCCAGCAAAGTGATTGCCCGCTAATGCCGCGGCAAACACCCCCAGTACCATCGAAATTTGCGAGCCGCTAACCGACCCCAGCCAGATAGCGAGGAAAACTTTCGACGAGGGTGTATTACTGGGTAGATAGCGTGAGTAATCTGAGGCATAAGGAGAAAACGAGATTTGCCACGATGCTGAGAGCGAAACAGCAATCAGAAATTTATCCCAGGCAAAGAAACGATTATCCAGCAGTAAAGAAATATCATTAACAGACAGCAGGCGGACAAAAAGATAGGTAAATGCCACAATGCCAAAGATGGTTGCTATACGCCCTAGACGATGAATAAAGCGGTAACCAATCATGGCAGAGATAATAATGATGACACCAAAAGTCAATATCCCGGCAGTGTTACTGACACTGGCTAAATGGGAGATTGCTTGCCCAGCCAGGATAAGGCCGGTGGTATTGAACCCCATATAGAGTGCACAGACTAAAACAATCGGAATAGAGGCACCGAGCACGCCGAATTGTGCTCGGCTGGAAATCATCTGGGGCAAGCCGAGTTTTGGCCCTTGCATACCATGCAAAGCCATGATGACCCCGCCAATTAACTGGCCTATCATTAAACCGATAATGGACCAAAAGGCATCCCCGCCAAGAACTACCGCTAATGCACCGGTCACAATAGCGGTTATTTGCAGGTTGGCACCAAACCAGAGGGTAAATTGGCTGAATGGACTGCCATGTCTTTCGTTTTCAGGGATAAAATCGATGACGCGTGATTCGATTAATGGCGTAGCTTTAGTCGTGGTCATAATTATCCTTATTCTTGAGTAGAATATGTTTCTCAGGATTTGGCGCTATTTCATTATAACCTTCGATATTCAGGTTGTAGGGAATACAACCTGAATAAACGAAGCTGGGTTAGCCAAATCACCGGGCACTATTTATTGGTGTAACGCTTTCTCAAGTGCTTGAAGGAACATATTGTTATCATTACGGCTGCCAACGGAAACACGTAAAAAACGGTCATAGCCTGTTTCAAGCCAAGGTTTAATAATCACCCCTTGTTGCAATAAGGCCGTATTCACCGTATTTACCGCCACTGGGCTGGCAAGAAATATAAAATTAGTGACCGATGGAATCGGTTGTAACCCTAAATGCTGCTGTAAAACCTGCTCCATACGGCGTCGTTCACTGCGAACATGTTCGACACTGGCAAGCAAATGATCCGTGTCTGCCAGGGCAGCAACAGCTGCCGCTTGAGCACAGCGATTAACATTGAAAGGAGTACGGAGTCGGTCAATCATGTCTGCCAACGTGGCATCGCTGGTAATACCATAGCCGATGCGTAAACCCGCTAACGCATAAGCCTTAGAAAACGTTCTTAAAATCACGTAATGGCATTGGCTGTTCTGTAATATTTTCAGGCAGTCGGGATAATCCGTTTCACCGTTGGCATATTCAAAATACGCCTCGTCAAATACCAGCAGAGTATGGGCTGGCAAGTGATCAATCACATATTGCAGTTCATCCCCGTTAAGTGCTGAACCCACTGGGTTAGATGGGGATGAGAACATCAGCATGCGTGTGCGCGGTGTTATTGCAGCCATCAATGCGTGTACATCAATACGCATATCGGGCCCCATGGGAACACCAATCACTTCAGCACCAGCCGCCTGTGGGTAGATAATATGCAGGCCAAAAGACGGTAAAATGGTGACCACCTGGTCCCCATGATCGAGAAATACCCGGCAGAGTATGCTGATAAGATCTTCAGAGCCATTACCGAAAACCAAACGTTTTTCATCAATAGCCAGTTTGTGAGCCAGCGCGGTGCGCAATAGATGGCAAGATTGGTCGGGATAAAGTGCGCTATTACGGGCTTCTGCCGTCAAGGCGGCTAAGGCTTTTGGCGAAATCCCCAATGGATTCTCATTGCTGCCCAGTTTGGCGACCTGTGAAACACCATATTTTGCTTGTACCGCTTCAATAGAGAGTCCGGCATTGTAACTACTGAGGGCTTGTACTTCAGTACGCGCAAATGTGTTTGAAGCATACATAGGATAAGATCCTTCTAGATTAAGACGATGTAGATAGGGATGGGTCTATCCCTATGGCTACACCATCAGTGTAATAATCATTTTTTAACATATACCCGTATATACAGGTAAGCGCAACTAGGGCTGGGGGCATGATTATTCATTAGCAGTAAAATAGCCATTACTGATAATATCTTTATTTATCAGTAGTTTATTTTTTTCTTGATGATGAGTAGGGGGGTGATTATGGGTTTTTAATGCGTTTTTAACGGAAAAATCAGCACGAAATTGGTTTGTTTTTGAGCTGTCGCTCACACATTATTCACATATTTTTCACATGATGGCAGGCGTTATCAGCGCAAAGCTCCCTTGGCTTGCTGTAGCCATTTGTCCAATTCATTAGCGAATTGCTGGCGCTCACGTTGATTAAGCGGCGCTGGCCCACCACTTTGAATACCGCTGGAACGTAATGTATCGAGGAAGTCACGGATATTGAGCCGTTCACGAATAGTGTCTGGCGTATAGCGTTCACCGCGAGGATTGAGGGCAATAGCCCCTTTTTCTATGACTTCTGCCGCGAGTGGGATATCGGCAGTGACCACCAGATCGCCGGTTTGACAAAGGCGCACGATTTCGTTGTCCGCAACGTCAAAACCTGCTGGCACTTGCAATGTATTTATAAATCGCGATGGGGGGGTACGCACAGGTTGATTGGCCACCAAGGTAACCAGTATCGCGGTACGCTCGGCAGCACGAAACAGGACCTCCTTGATAACATTGGGACAAGCATCCGCATCAACCCAAATCTGCATTATTATTCCCCTGTGATCCGCGACTTACCGGATGTGGCTGTGGTCATTTCTATTTTGCGCGTGACAGACTAGCTCGGTCTTCGCTGGTGTGCATCATAATATTGGAAAAAGTTGATCACACCAACCGTAATCGCATGGGCAATTTTCTCACGAAAAGCCGTAGTGCCTAGCAGGCGTTCCTCGTAAGGATTGGTGATAAATGAGGTTTCTACCAGAATTGAAGGAATAGACGGGGACTTCAACACCGCAAATGCCGCTTGTTCGGTACTGTCACTATGCAGACGGTGTACCGGACGGATCTGCCCCAACACGTGGCGACCTAGCGTCAGGCTGTTATTGATAGTATCGGTTTGTACCAAATCGAACAGTGTCTGTTGCAGATAATTGTCCTGCTGCCGGTATTTGCCACCAGCAATTTCATCAGCGGCATTTTCGCGGCTGGAGAGATAGCGAGCCATCGCGCTGCTGGCACCCCGGTTGGAAAGGGCGAATACGGAGGCCCCTGCCGCGTCTGGGCTGGTATAACCATCAGCATGGATTGAGATAAACAGATCGGCACGATGTTGATGAGCAATGTCTACACGGCGAAATAACGGGACAAACTCGTCAACTTCCCGTGTCAGGCGCACTTCCACCTGATCATGTTGCTGCAAAAAACGGCGCACATGGTTGGCAATTTCCAATACCACATGCTTTTCCTTTGAACCTTCAGGCCCTACCGCGCCGGAGTCGATACCCCCGTGCCCTGGGTCGAGCATGACTAATCTTTTACTGCCCGCCTGCTTGGGTGTTGGTTGGCTGCGCTGGTTACGCAACATACCGCCACGATTATTGCTGGTTTGGGCGTAGGCCGCTTTACTACCGAGTAAGGCGAAAGCCAAACCTGATAACAGTAATTGCCGACGTGTTGTTGAAGTCGTGAGGGGGGCAAAATTAAAATAAGGTTTATTTTGTTTTTTCATCACACACATCTCCAACTCAATAAATTGATCGCCGCGACGTTATAGCGCATCGACGATGATTAATCGACTTGAGAACTATTGCTATTTATTTCCTGATTATTATGTACAGATATATTGAGAGCACTAAATAAGTATACACTTAAGATTATTTTAATTGCAGTTAGAATATGGACCCAAAATAATTCGCACCGCGTGATTTACTGCTACCGCAGCAGTAACTTTGCCATATTGATGGCCTCGATCAGTTGTGGCCGGTTTACCCGCGGTGATTGGCTATCTAACAGCTGTTGCCACAGGGCTATCGCCTTGGCATATTCAGCATGGGAAAAGGCATCGGCCGCTAACAACATCAATGCCGAGACTTCATTCTTATCCAACGCCAGGGCCTTTTCTATATAGCTCTTTGCCTGTGGGGTAATGCGTTGCCCAGCCTGGTAATAGAGCACGGTAGCCAGTGCTGAGTATAATTCTGCATTGTCGCCGCGCAGGGTTAGCGCCTGCTGATAGGCAATCTGCGCATCGGCAAAATTATCGTTGTAGAGATAATATTCCCCCAGTTCGGCCCATGCGACACTGTCTTGCGGGGACTGACTGACTTTTTGCTGCAACCGCTGTAATTGGCGTTCATTCTGCTCTTGGGGCGAGAGGGGCTGAACCGGTTTGTGTATCTCGGTGAGCACGCTGGCTGGGCGGCCACTGGCTGCATACCAACAGGCACTGATGCCAAGTACCAACCCGATAAACAACAGATGAAAAGTGCCTCGTTTCATTTCCTATCCCTACGCCGCCATAACACTAGCGAAATCAACACCAGCATCACTGCCGGAAGCGCCCAAAGTACGAGGGTAGAGCGTTCTAACGGCGGTTGATAACGGACAAAATTACCGTAGCGCGCGGTCATAAAAGTCAGGATCTCGTCTGCTGTTTTCCCTTGCTCGGTCATGGCGAATACCTCGTGACGCATTGCCACGGCCGCCGGGGCATTAGACTCCAGTAAGTTCTGATTCTGACATTGCGGGCAACGTATCTGAGCCGCTACGGCCAAGGCTTGGTCTTGAACCTCTGGTGAGGTAAAGGCCCAAGTATCCACAATTTGCGCCGCCAGTGGTAACGTTAGGCTTCCCCACGTTATGCTTCCCAACAACAACAAGAAAGCTAGCCAGCGCATGTCTGTCTCCTTTGCCAACCGCTCGCCAACACACCGATGATCATCAGCCCACCTCCCCACCAGATCCAGCGGATACCACTCTGTACATAGAAACGCATGGCGTAACGCTGTTCTCCGCTTTTTTCGCCCATTACCACGTACCAATCATGAAACGCATTCCAGTCGATACCCGGTTCAAACATCTGTTGCCGACGGGCGGTATAAAACCGCCGTTCTGGCATCAGTTGAGCCACCCGTTTGCCTTGCTGCGAAACATCAATAATGGCCTGTTCGCTGGTGAAATTGGGGTGAGCCAATAGGTCGACTGAGCGAAGTTTAAATTCATACCCCGCCAGGGAGACAGTTTCGCCGACAGAAACATTCTGGCTGATTTCATGGCGTTGCAGCGCTGAGCTTGCAATGCCTAACGCCGTCAGCAGCACGCCGGCATGGGCAATGCATTGTGGTAACCGCTGTCGATCGAATCCGCCGTAACACATTAACACCAACCCCAACAGCCCAAACGGTAACAGCACCAGGTTGAAATAAGGGGCGCCGACCGAAATTTGTCCCCATCCCATCAACCGGTAAAACATCGGGTACAAAGTACCGACCAGTACAATCAGCGCGGCAGAGCTGAATAATAGCAGTGCACCCAACAGCACTGGGCTAGCTTTGGTTGTTGAAGCCTGCTGGCGGTTAGCTCGCAATGCATAGACCAGGAACGACGCGCCACTTAGGAAAGTAAACAGTATAAACAAGGGTAATGCACGCAGCTCATCCAGTGCAAAGGCATGCACCGAAACCAGCACGCCGGAACGAACGATCAGGGTACCCAGCAGGCTGAGTATAAAGGTGCCCAATGCTAACAGTATCGACCAATGGTGCAGGCCACCGGTACGTTGGCTAACCGCCAAACTATGCAATAAGGCGCTGGCCGTCAGCCAAGGCAATAAAGAGGCATTTTCGACAGGATCCCAGAACCACCAGCCGCCCCAACCCAGTTCGCTGTATGCCCACCATGACCCCAAAATGATCCCGGCAGTCAGAAAACACCATGCAGGTTTGGCCCAGAGCAGGCAGTGCCGAGCACTCTCGGCAGTAAATGTGCCTCGCAGCAAGGAGGACAACATCAATACACTGCAAACGGCAAACCCGCCATAGCCCAAATAAAGCAATGGAGGATGCAAGATCAGGCCGATATGTTGCAGCATGGGATTGAGATCGCGCCCTTCAACTGCAGGAGGAAAGACACGAACAAAAGGATCGGAGAAGAACAGGATAAAAATCAGGAAGCAGCCGTTGATCAACGCCAGAATGGCCAGGGGGAGAGGCTGCACAGAACGCTCTGATTTAGCGCTGAACAGGGCAAAGCAGGCCGACCAACCACTGAGGCACAACAACCAAAGTAGTAACGAGCCTTCGTGCCCGCCCCATAATGCGCCGACTTTCATCAAGGGCGGTAATTGACGATGGCCATGTTGGGCAACGTACAACACGGAAAAATCATTACGCCAAAACAGCAGCAGCAGAATGGCAAATGCCAGTACGATCAGGGCAAAAATGGCATAGCTCCATTCTCGTACTGGCAATAACACCTGACGGTGTTTTATCAATGCAAACAACGTGGTGCTCGCCAACAGTAATGACGCAACACAGGCAAGTAATAAGGCAATAAATCCCAGTTCGGCTAACCACAACACAACAACCTGCCTTATTTGGTTACAGCACTCAGGCAACCGTCATTTGCCCGGCATACAGAATAAAATAACGCAGCAATAATACGCCACACAAACTACAGCCGCTGATCAACAGGATATGGATCCGGGTTTTACCCCAGCCTACGGCTTTCAGTAGCAACGGAAGAACCAGCCCCAGGCCAACTACGCCCAACCAGAACCACCAGGCCCAGAAACCACTAGCCAACGCAGCCGATAAGGCACGTAGCTTACCGTCATCCCCCAGCGCTAATCCGATGAAGAACGCAGCCAGCAGGAAAATTTCCAGCCATACCACGGGTGTTTCAAGGCGGTGAAGGAAATGCATCTCATGGCTGTGGATATCGCCTTTGGGCCTGAGGGTGACCACCAGCATGACGACCGCGATCCCTGATGAAATACCGGAGAACAGGAACAGCGCCGGTAACAACGGGTTGTTTAGCATGGGGTAAGACTTCAATGCCGAAAGCAGGAAGCCGGTGTAAGCGCCCAACAATACCGCCAGGACGAGCATCAGTGTTTCTATTGACCGCAACAAAGGCAAGAGGCGAGCCAACAATGTTGGGATCACCGACAGCTTTGGTAGCCAGCGTTGCTGCAATGAGGCCAATTCATCACGGAAAATCAGTGCGAGCCACAACACCAGCACTAACATGTAAATCTGGAACAGCATCACGCCCATGGACATCACTGAGGTAAAGCTGTAGTGGAACATCAGTTTCCAGAAGGTCCACGGGCGGGTCAGGTGAAAAATCAGAATGAACAGTCCGAGCGCAATTGAGGTGGGCGCGATAAACAGTGTGGTCAGCATGATCTGGCTTTTTGAGGACCCTTCCTCGGGATGATAAAGTCGCAGCAGGATGGACAGAGTCACCAGACCTGCAGAAATACCAATCAGAAACAGGTAAATGGCAATGGGCCAATCCCAGACCAGAGACTCAAAATGGAAGGCAGAAGTCATTGACTTATCTCTCCATATTTAAACGGAACACGATACATTTTGGGGTGTGTTCCTAACGCAATCTTGTAGCGATAAGTGGTTTTTTGCTGTAACAGACGCGAGATATCACTATCAGGATCGTCAAGGTTGCCAAATGTTAAGGCCTGAGTTGGGCAGGAAAGTACGCAGGCAGGCAACTTGCCCTGGCGAAGGTTGGTCTTGCGGCAAAAATCGCATTTATCCGCCGTTTTATTTACCGGGTGAATAAAGCGTACCCGGTAAGGGCAGGCCGCAATGCAATATTGACAACCGATGCAGAGATCCGGATTAACGTCGACAATCCCACTGGCTGCATCCAGGAATGAAGCCCCGGTTGGGCAAACATGCACGCACGGAGCACTTTCACAATGCTGACAAGAATGGCGAAAAAAGCGGTATTTCACATCAGGAAACTGGCCTATCGGCTCGCTGCGGATAATCTCCAGGCGTGAAACGCCCACCGGTACCTGGTTGACTTCACGGCAGGCATCCATACAGGCAGTACAACCGATACAGCGTGATTCATCATGAACCATGCCGTAGCGGATGCCGTTCACGTTCATGGTGCGTGCCAAGAGTTTTTCCGCCGCCATAGAGGTCATGGCCAGCACACCTATTCCTGCAATAAAACGGCGTCGTGAGCAGCTCATGGCTGCTCCTTATCCAGCTTGACCGATGCTGGATTAAACGCTGGGTTCTGCTGCTGTTGACGATGGCAGTCCACACAGATTTGTATCCGCCCTTTGTCGCTCAGCTCTTGCATTTTATCCTGCTCAGGATGAAGTCGGTGGCAACTGGCACAAGATACCTTGGCTAGATGCACATCATGCGGCCAGAAGGCTTTTTGCAATGCCTCGGGCAAATGGCAAGACAGACAAACGCTGTTTTGCTGCTCGACACCGAACATCGGCTCGTTGAAACGCATTACATCCTTGACGCCTTCACGGTGGTGCCATGATGGGGTTCCATGACAGTTGGTGCAAGTCACCGGTAATTTGTTATTTGGGTTGATGGCACCCTCATGTTTGCCATGCATCGCACTTTGTTGCGGCTTGTGGCAACGTAAGCAGGCATCATCTGGGTTCCGTTGCAGAGTAACTTCCGCAGAATTCTGTTTGGCTGCGGGATTTTCGGTTTGTGCTGATACCGGTAATACTGTCAGCCAAAGACTGCAGGCAAGCACCCCGGTAGCTAATAACGAACGCAGTACGCTCATATTGACTCCATTTTTTTACGCCCCGCGAACGAGGCGAAGGGGTTAATGGCTTAACAGCCCGGCTTTCTTTGCCTGCTCATCCCACTGGGGAACGACTGTCTTGAGGAACTCTTGTTTTTCGGCATTCAACTTCGGCATATCCATCCCCATAGCCAATTGGGCTTTTTCTTTGGTAGAGATATCCGGCAGCGCTATCTCATGGGTGACCCCTTTGGTGGCGAGCAAACGGATGAGCTGAGTGCGAGCCTGTGCAGCTTGATCAAGCGCCGTGCCTAGAATGCGCAATGCAACATCCGGTGCATGCATATGAATACCGTGTGAAGCGATAGCAAAGTCCCAACGCCACTGGGCGTGACGGATATGGGTCAGGATAGGTTTCATCTCGGCTTCGGTTGCGCCAGCATCCCAGGCAGCCTTGGCTTCAAAGTGCGCGTGAACCAGTTGATCCTCCACTTTCAATTTGATCTCGTTAATGTCGTGCTTATGTTTGGCCACCACCGCTTCCAGGCTGGCTTTATCTTGGGTGTGGCAGTTTTTGCAGGTATGCTCAAAGTTATCGAACGGGTTACCAATCTTGTGTTCGGTATAGATCTTGCCTTCAGCGTTTTGCACTTTCGGCATATGGCAGTCGATGCAGGTTACATTGTTCTTGCCATGCATCCCGGCACTCCAGGTTTCATACTCTGGGTGCTGAGCTTTGAGCAACGGTGTTTTCGATAATGGGTTGGTCCAATCGGAGAAAGCGATGTTGTCGTAATAGGCCTCCATGTCATCCACCGTTGTTCCCTTGTCCCATGGGAATTTCACCGCCTTGTCTTTGCCTTCAAAATAATATTCGACGTGGCACTGCCCACAGACCATAGATTGCTGCTCGAAACGACCCGCTTTATCAAAGGATTTACCGATCGTCTGCATGGCTCTATCGGCATAAGGGCGGGAAAGGGTCAGCATGGGCTTGCCAGCGGCAAAATCAGCGGAAGCGGTATTGTGACAATCGGCACAACCGAGGTCGTTAACAATTTCCGGCCCTCCACGCGCCCATTTGCCATGAAAGTAGTTCGCTTCCCCTTGTTCGGCGATCACTCTGGCGACATCTGGACTTTTACAACTCCAGCAGGCCATGGGCAATGGCCCGTCTTCCGCTGTTTTTGGCGCGCCAGTACGTAACGTTTCACGGATATCCGTCATGGCATAGGCGTGACCACGCGGCTTATTGTAATCCTTGGCAAACGGGTAGCCGGCCCAAAGAATCACCAGACGAGGGTCTGCTGCTAAAGCGTCTACCCGCTCTGATTGTTCAGCGGTGGCTTTCCAAGATTGGTATTGATCCGGGTGAGAAGCAGAGAAAGTTTCGTTTCTGGCCTCAATCTTCCCCGGTGCCTCGGCGGCAAGTGCCGAAAACGAGAAGAACCCCGTAATCATCCCTGCTAGAAATAGCGTCAATACATTGCTGACCTTATTCATAAGCATCCCATCCAGTTGGTCTGCGTTAACGCAGTACTTTATTAGTTGTTAGGTTCGGTTAAGAACAGATTTTCAACACCACATTTTGTAGGGATAACATAGGCCACATAAAAAATGTTGTTTTTGGTCAATTTACGAGGAGATCTTGAAGACTTGATTGAATTTTGAGAAGCAGCACTAAATTTTATATACCTCTAATTAGTTATTAAAATATAAGGCATTGCGTTGAAAGAGGGAGCAATAGAAATTATTGCATACTGCTTTTGATGATTGTCGGTCAAACGCGTCTTAGTAAAAACATAAGATATTTTTATGTAAATCCTTGTTTGAGTCGTGGCTAGAAGATAAAAAACGAATTTTTGCTCGCTTAACCCTTAGTTAAGGAATAGGAGGGCTGAAACAGACTTGAATACCACCAAGCAGTCACTGTACACCGCTAAGGGCGCTGTAATTTGTGCGATAGCAGAGGCAAATTTCAGTTTGATATTGCGTCATAGAATAATCACGCGATAATCAGGTAAACAGATTAAATAACAGTGGTGAGCACCGATGGAAATTCGCGTATTTCGACAAGAGGACTTTGAAGAGGTCATCACGCTGTGGGAGCGTTGCGATTTGTTGCGCCCATGGAATGACCCTGAAATGGACATTGAGCGTAAATTGAACCACGATCCGGAACTGTTTTTAGTGGCGGAAGTGGGGGGCGAAGTGGTGGGGTCGGTCATGGGGGGCTATGACGGCCACCGTGGTTCAGCCTATTATCTGGGGGTTCACCCCGATTATCGTGGGCGTGGTATCGCCAATGCGTTAATTAACCGCCTGGAGAAAAAACTGATCGCTCGAGGCTGCCCGAAAATTCAACTGATGGTACGTGAAGATAACGATACCGTTATTGAGATGTATGAAAAGATCGGTTACGAGATCCAGAGTATAACCTGCCTGGGTAAAAGGTTAATTGAGGATCAAGAATACTAAACGGTGTCCTAATAATTGACTAGGGTATTGTTCGAACAATTGAAACGTCTTATTGAATTAAAAAATAGTGGTTTTAAGCGCTTGTGGCAAGCTCGACAATACCCAGTCAATTGAGCTGAATTTAACCTTTATACCCGATCAACTTGCAGATGTTTGACCAAGCCTGTTATTAGGGACGGCGTGCTGAGGGTTCGTAGTGGCGTTAGCCGTCGGAACGGGTCTCAGTACGATTGTCCCGGGTATCTAAGACTCAACAAGAGTTTCAAGCCATTTTGAAGTATCACAGGTCTATAGGTATTAATAGACTCTAAATAATTCGAGTTGCATGTAGGTGGCAAGTTCTATAGTCGCCAAGAACATAGGCTACTATGTGACTGGTGCGACAAGTCTGCCGGGAGCAGACTTGAACGCTGCTGGCAGCGGCCCCAGCAGGGGCGAGGCTCAGGACGAGCCGAGTATCTGAACACAGCCATCACCCATGCAACTTGAAGGATGACGAGTATAAATAAAATACTATGGATTGATTTTATTGATTTGTTTTACATCGATTTCCGCGCTACGCCAGTCTTTATCCACTTCACCTTGGATCTCAATCAAATCCTGTGGGGCGACGGTAACGCCTTTCCAATATTTATGGTCAATGTCGACAGTGATCGTACCACTGGCATCTTTGAATATATAGGTATCATCCGATACGCGTTCGATGATGTTGCCTTGCAATCTGACCCAAGTACCTTCGCGTTGCTCTTTGGCATTGGCGATTGTGGTGATGCTGTGATTTTTGTCAACAAAGCCACCGGCTTGTGCTGTGGTTTGTGGCCCAGAAAATCCCCCTTGCTGAGCGGCAAACACTGGAGCGGTAGATAAAGCAAAGATAACCGTGCTAATCGCGAATTTTTTCATCATGTTGATCCTTTCTGTTGGTTTTCACAGTGATTAAACCTCATAATTCTTAACGATTCCTTAAGGTGTCAAAAGAAAATATTTTGCTGTACATCTGCGTGATGAGTCGCTTTGATTGACACCGGAAGAGGTGTAATAAAGGAATACTGATGCGCATACTGCTGGTAGAAGATGACAGATTGATTGGTGATGGTATCAAAGTAGGGCTGACGCGCCTTGGCTTTAGCGTAGATTGGTTTACGTCGGGGCGTGAGGGGAAAAATGCGCTGTTCAGTGCGCCTTACGATGCCGTGATCCTCGATCTCACCTTACCTGAAATAGATGGCTTGGTTATTTTGCGCGAATGGCGAGAGAATAATCGCCAAGAACCCGTATTGATTCTCACCGCGCGTGATGCGTTGTCGCAACGGGTGGATGGTTTACGTTTAGGGGCGGACGATTATCTTTGCAAACCGTTTGCTTTGATCGAAGTCGCAACACGCTTGCAAGTATTGATTCGGCGCACTTATGGGCAGACACAAAGTGAACTTTCTCACGGCAAGGTTACGTTAGACCCAGTTCGGTTAATCGCCAGTTTTGATGGTGAGCCACTTATGCTAAAACCCAAAGAGTTTGCCTTGCTCGAATTGCTGCTACGTAACGCGGGCCGTGTACTGCCGCGCAAACTTATAGAAGAAAAACTTTATAGCTGGAACGATGATATCGCCAGTAATGCGATTGAGGTATACGTACACCATTTACGACGCAAACTGGGTAGTACCTTCATTCGCACAGTTCATGGTATTGGTTACACACTGGGGGAGGCATGAAACGGACACAACGGCTGAGCTTGCGTGTGCGTCTGACATTACTGTTTCTGTCGCTAGCTGTCGTCGCCTGGGGTTGCGCCAGCTTTGTGGCTTGGAAGCAGACGACGCATAAATTGAATGAGTTATTCGACACCCAACAGTTGTTGTTTGCCAAGCGTATCAGTGCAATGGACTTTAGTGGGTTGAATGCATCAAAGTCGGTAGTACATCCGATGAAAAAGGATACTGGCGGTTATTCGGACGACGATGCACTGGCTTTTGCTGTTTTTACCGCAGAAGGCAAACGCATCTTACATGATGGGGAAAATGGCGCGCAGATCCCTTGGCATTATCAACATGAAGGGTTTAAGGATGGACAGTTACAAGATGATGACGACAAATGGCGTTTTTTGTGGCTCAGCACGCCTGATAAACAACACCGGATTGTGGTAGGGCAGGAGAAAGAATACCGTACAGAGATGGCGCTGGAGATTATTTTGTCGCAACTGCAGCCTTGGCTTGTTGCGCTGCCCTTGATGTTTTTATCACTGATAATCCTGCTGAGTTGGGAACTACAGCCACTTAAGCAACTGGCCAATGCGCTACTTAACCGTGCAGCCGATGCCGACGAACCCCTGGATACCGAGCAGGTTCCAGGGGAGGTGCGCCCGCTGGTTGATGCACTTAACCAACTGTTTTCACGTATCCAGGCACTGATGCTGCGTGAACGCCGCTTTACTTCCGACGCTGCTCACGAACTACGTAGCCCACTTGCTGCATTAAAAGTACAGGCGGATGTCGCACAGTTGGTGATGGAGGATCAGCAGGCGCTTAAAAAAGCATTGTTGCAGATGAATACGGGTATTGAACGTGCGAGTCGGTTGGTGGAACAACTGCTTATACTGTCACGCCTAGATTCACTGGATCATTTGGAGGAAGTTCAGGCTATCGCAATGGCAGAACTTTTACAGTCGGCAGTGATGGATATTTACCCTGTAGCGCAACAGGCGGGCGTTGATATACACCTCAATCTGGCGGCAGATAATGGGCTTTACACCGGACAACCGTTATTGCTTGAGCTTCTGGTACGCAATCTGCTCGATAACGCCATCCGCTACAGTCCGTGCGGCAGTGTGGTTCAAGTGACGCTCGAGAAGCATCAGTTCAGGGTCAGTGACAATGGCCCCGGTGTCACTGAGGAGGTTTTAACGCGGTTAGGGGAGCGATTTTGGCGGCCACCAGGCCAAGTAAGCACCGGCAGTGGTTTGGGGCTGTCGATTGTTAAACGTATTGCAGCACTACATAAGATGAAGATTTGCTTTGGTCATGCGGCGCAGGGTGGTTTTGAGGTGATCGTGCGCTGGTAAATTTGTGCCATCGAGATCACATTGCTGTTATTGACATGGGTGATCCTTAAGCTAGGAGGTAATGATAACGTCAACGGGTCGTCGCTACCTACGAGAGAGATAATATCGTTATAGTTTAGCAAGTGATAAGCATAAACGAGAGTAAGTCTGAGAATGGGGACTGACGTCATAAGATGAGTAAGCAACAACCTTTGAAACGCACCGTTCTCCGGTTTTCACCGGATGATTATGATCAGCATGGTGTATTGCGTTTACCATGTTGGTTTTGGGGAGTATTAATTCTGCAGGCGCGTACCTGGATACTGTTTGTCATGGCAGGAGCGTCACGTGACCAAGGGGCTGGGTTACTGCAACTGTTCTACCCTGATACTCAGCGCTTTTGGTTTGGCATGTTGCTGGGGCTACCTGCTGCCCTGGCTTTTGTCATCAGTGGACGTCGTCAGCATTGGCCCCGTCTGTGGTGTTGCTGGCGCTGGGTCTTAGTCATTGCTGTGGCTGTTGCTCTACTGGGGTCAGCTTACGGCGTGTGGCAACAGCAAGAGATGAACGTCCCTCCGGTAGATATCCTCCTGGTGTTGCTTGATGCGTTGGCGCTGAGCTATCTATTACTGAATCAACGCTTGATAGTGTGCTTTTCCCAGCCGATGGAACCGAGTTGACGCAGGTCAGTGCACCTAGTGGGTGGCGGGGCTGACAATGGGGTGTCTGGTAACGGGGTTAATTGTTTTTTGGTGGCACTTTTCCCAATTTTTGTACTCCAAACTGGCAACTTACGCTAGAGCCCTGCGGTAATGGGGCTTAAGTCGCTAATCTGTACTCAAAATAATTCGCGTTTCTTGACAAAACGCTGTGTGTTTTGAACAGCGCTTGTGCTAGCTCCGAAGGAACGAGGCTCAGGAAGCGCTGAGTATCAGAGTGTAGCCAACACCCAAGTAACGTGGAGTATTAAAATTATGTTTTATATTAAGGAGTTATTGATGACTATTCGCCCGCTGTTATTAGGGCTGCCGCTGTTGCTGGCAGGGTGTTCTAGCAGTTCCAGCTTCTCTTGGCCTAGCTTCTCTTGGTCCAGCTTGTCACCGTTTAATTGGTTTGGTAGTAGCAGCATGGTGGTGAGTGAGAAAGGGGTCGGTGATATCACCGCGACAACACCGATGACAGCCTCAGCCATTAGCAAAGGCCTGCAGGATAACTATCCAATTCTGAGCGGTATGACTAGCTATCAAGGGCAAGTCGTTTCCTACTATCAAGCGATGGCGGGGAATGACGTCAAGCTGTTGATTACTGGGGAATTTAAAGGGTCGGTACAACGGATCGAGGTCATGGACAGTAAAGTGCCTACCGAATGGGGCAGTAAACTGGGCACACCATTTAGTGAGTTATTCAGCAAGGCTTATGGTGCGTGCAAAGCGGGTGAAGGTGATAATGCTGGCAAAGTCGAGTGCGTAGCCACTCAGAGTCGCCATGTCAGCTATGTATTTAACGGCCAATGGGCAGGTCCACAAGAGATTATTCCACCTGACAATATCCTGCAGAGTTGGACGGTAAGTAAAATTATCTGGCATGCGAAAGCACAATAATTTATCGCCGGGTTGCCGTTAACTGCTTTGTCTTCGGGTAGGGCTGCGTCTTTTACCAGGTATAGGGTGTAACGCATTTTTCGTAGGGAAATGATTTGCTTACGAATTTAGAAAGTTGAGGATAATGATATGACACAGGTTCAGAGCGGTATTCTGTTGGAGCATTGCCGGTTTGCTATTTTTCTCGAAGCCAGGCTGCAAGGGGAACTTGCCGAGGTACGTCAGGGCTGCAAACAGTTTTGTCAGGTGCTAGATGAGTTACAGCAGAAATTTCCTGATGCCCATTTAGGCGCAGTGGTCGCTTTTGGTTCTGAGATTTGGCATGCCCTTGCCAATGGTCAAGGTGCTAAAGAACTGAAGCCTTTCGTCCCGCTAGGCAAAGGGCTGGCACCGGCAACTCAGCGCGATATGTTGGTTCATATCCAGTCACTACGTCATGACGTCAATTTCACCTTGGCACAAGCGGCGTTAGCTGCTTTTGGTGCCGCGATCCATATTGAAGAAGAAACTCATGGGTTCCGCTGGGTGGAAGATCGTGATTTAAGTGGCTTTATTGATGGTACTGAAAACCCAAAAGGGGAACAGCGTGCCGAAGTTGCGGTGATTGGTGAAGGTGATGAGGATGCCGGCGGGAGTTACGTCCTGGTACAACGTTACGAGCATAATTTGGGTCGTCCATGGCAAGGGTTGACCACTGAACAGCAAGAAAAGGTGATTGGCCGCACCAAGCAAGATAGCGAGGAGCTGCCAGCGGATCAACGGCCAGATACTTCACATGTTAGCCGGGTAGATCTGAAAGAGGACGGGAAAGGGTTGAAAATCCTGCGTCAGAGCTTGCCTTATGGGACCGCCAGCGGCAAACATGGCCTCTATTTCATTGCCTACTGTGCTCGCTTGCATAATATAGAAAAACAGCTGTTGAGCATGTTTGGTGAGTTGGATGGCAAACATGATGCGGTGCTGCGTTTCAGTAAGCCAGTGACGGGCAGTTACTACTTTGCCCCTTCGTTAACCCGCTTGTTATCGCTTTAATCTCTTTCTTCGGAGCCAGTTTACTGGCTCCTGCTTGCTACTCTTCCTGCGTGGTACTCCTCCTGCTACCTACCGTGCGCCTTGCCTTATAGCGTTTGATGATGGTAAAGCACTAAACATTCTATAAAAGCGTTACAACTCTGCATCGAGTTATCCATACACTGGTCAATATAGAAACGTCGTTTTTCTGGTTTGATGGTGAGTGACAAGGTGCACAATGAAATATACCTGGATCCCAAATAGAGTGTTGAAAGGCTACTTGGCGGTGGTGTTATTGACCAGCAGTGGTATCGCCTCGGCAGTTGAATTACTTAACAGTTCTTATGATGTGTCGCGCGAATTGTTTGCAGCGCTCAACCCTGGTTTTGAACAACAGTGGAACCAGCAACACCCAAGCGACAAGTTAACCATCAAACAGTCTCATGGCGGTTCATCTAAACAGGCTTTGGCTATTTTGCAGGGGCTACGTGCTGATGTCGTGACCTATAACCAGGTGAGTGATGTACAGATTTTGCACGCTCGTGGGCAATTAATTCCTCAAAACTGGCAGCAGCGCTTGCCGAACAACAGTTCACCGTTCTATTCCACCATGGCATTTCTGGTACGTAAGGATAATCCCAAGGGGATTCACACCTGGGCTGATCTAGTACGTGACGACGTCAAGTTAGTGTTCCCAAACCCGAAGACTTCCGGCAATGGTCGTTACACTTACCTGGCTGCCTGGGGGGCCACCAGCCAAGCCACCGATCACAATCAGGCCGCAGTCCGTGAGTTTATGACCCGCTTGCTGAAAAATGTGGTGGTGTTTGACACCGGAGGCAGGGGAGCAACCACCACTTTTGTTGAACGTGGTTTGGGGGATGTGCTTATCAGTTTTGAATCTGAAGTGAATAACATCCGCAAACAATACGGTGAGGGGAACTATCAGGTCATCGTTCCTGACGTGAATATTTTAGCGGAGTTTCCGGTGGCCTGGGTGGACAAGAATGTTGAAAAAAACGGCACCGAAAACGTCGCCAAAGCCTATCTGAATTATCTCTACAGCCCCGCAGCGCAACAGATTATCAGCAGCTTTTATTACCGCGTCTATGACCCACAGGTGATGGCCGCAGCGAAAGGCCAGTTCCCGGCAACCCAACTATTTAGCGTTGAGGCGCAATTCGGTGGTTGGCCACAAGTGATGAGTACCCACTTTGCAACCGGTGGGGAGTTGGACCAACTGTTAGCAGCAGGGCGTAAGTGATGTTTTCTATAGCCAGCAAGCGAGTGTTACCCGGGTTCACTCTCAGCCTGGGGAGTAGCCTGCTTTACACTTGCCTGATTTTACTGTTGCCGCTCAGTGCATTGGTGATGCAATTGGCACAGATGAGCCTGGCACAGTATTGGCAGGTTATTACCCATCCTCAAGTGGTTGCCGCTTATCAAGTCACACTACTGGCTGCGGCGGTGGCCAGTATTTTTAATGCGTTATTTGGCATGTTGATGGCCTGGATCCTCACGCGCTATCAGTTTCCTGGCCGGGCTTTACTTGATGGGCTGATGGATTTGCCTTTTGCATTGCCGACGGCGGTGGCGGGCTTGACCCTGGCCGGGTTGTTTTCCACCACCGGTTGGTATGGTCAGTGGCTGGCGCATTTCGATATCAAGGTTTCCTTTACCTGGCTAGGGATAGCGGTGGCGATGGCGTTCACCAGTATTCCTTTTGTGGTGCGCACTGTGCAGCCAGTGTTGGAAGAGCTGGGCCCAGAATATGAAGAGGCAGCGGAAACCTTGGGAGCGAACCGTTGGCAGAGCTTTCGGTTGGTGGTTTTGCCTGAAGTGGCTCCTGCATTGTTAGCGGGTACGGCGCTGTCATTTACCCGTAGTCTCGGTGAGTTTGGCGCAGTGATCTTCATTGCAGGCAATATCGCCTGGAAAACGGAAGTAACTTCTTTGATGATTTTTGTGCGGTTACAGGAGTTCGACTACCCGGCGGCCAGTGCCATTGCCTCGGTGATTTTGGCGGTATCACTGCTGTTACTGTTTGCAATTAACACATTGCAGAGCCGCTTTGGTCGGCGGATTGGAGGGCGCTGATGGCCGATCTTATTGCTGTAGATGAGGCAACACGCCCGCGCATCAATGGGCTTAAATGGTTACTGATCTTGGTGGGCGTGCTGTTTTCGATCCTACTACTAGTAGTGCCGATGGCGATGATTTTCATTGAAGCATTCTCTTCGGGTATCGCTGCGGTAGGGCATAACCTGGCTGACCGGGACATGTTACATGCTATCTGGCTGACGCTGCTGGTGGCATTAATCACGGTTCCGGTCAATCTGCTGTTTGGTACCTTGCTGGCCTGGTTGGTGACACGTTTTACTTTCCCTGGCCGCCAGTTGCTGTTGACGCTGTTCGATATGCCGTTTGCTGTATCGCCGGTGGTGGCTGGCTTGTTGTATCTGCTGTTCTACGGCAGTAATGGGCCGCTAGGGGGTTGGCTTGAGGCCCATGACTTGCAATTGATGTTTGCCTGGCCCGGTATGGTGTTGGTAACGGTATTTGTCACCTGCCCGTTTGTGGTGCGCGAACTGGTGCCATTGATGATGAGCCAGGGAAGTCAGGAAGATGAAGCGGCAGTGTTGCTTGGCGCTTCTGGTTGGCAGATGTTTCGCCGCGTAACCCTGCCAAATATTCGTTGGGCGCTGTTGTATGGGGTGGTGCTGACCAATGCCCGCGCGATTGGTGAATTTGGTGCGGTCTCGGTGGTTTCCGGTGCCATTCGTGGTGAAACCTATACATTGCCGCTGCAGGTTGAATTACTGCATCAGGATTACAACACTGCAGGGGCATTTACGGCGGCGGCTTTGCTGACCTTAATGGCAATAGTGACACTATTTCTGAAAAGTGCCTTGCAATGGCGCTTGGCTCGTCAAAATATTCGTCTCGAACAGGAGGAACTATGAGTATTGAGATTGGTGGTATCAATAAGTTTTTTGGTCGTACCAAAGTATTGAACGATATCTCGCTGGTTATTCCTTCTGGTGAGATGGTGGCGTTATTGGGGCCTTCGGGTTCTGGCAAAACCACCTTGCTGCGCATTATCGCCGGGTTGGAAACCCAAAGTGGTGGCAAACTGGGGTTTCACGGTACCGATGTGAGCCGCATGCATGCGCGTGATCGCCGTGTCGGTTTTGTGTTTCAGCATTATGCCTTGTTTCGCCATATGACGGTGTTTGACAATATTGCCTTTGGTTTAACGGTGCTGCCACGCCGTGAGCGCCCGAATAGCACGGCAATCAAACAGCGGGTTGAGCAGTTGCTGGCAATGGTCCAACTGAGCCATTTAGCTAACCGCTATCCGTCCCAGCTTTCTGGTGGACAAAAACAGCGTGTGGCCTTGGCGCGTGCATTGGCCGTGGAACCGCAGATCCTGCTGTTGGATGAACCTTTTGGTGCCTTGGATGCCCAGGTGCGCAAAGAGCTGCGCACCTGGTTGCGCCAGTTGCATGAAGAGCTGAAATTTACCAGTGTGTTTGTCACCCACGATCAGGAAGAAGCGATGGAAGTAGCGGACCGCATTGTGGTGATGAGTCAGGGGAATATTGAGCAAGTCGGCTCCCCGGTTGAGATTATGCGTGAGCCTGCCAGCCGCTTTGTGCTGGAATTTATGGGGGAAGTGAATCGCCTGCATGGCGAAATTCGCGGGACCCAGCTGTTTGTTGGGGCTCACCATTGGCCACTCTCTTTCCAACCCATTTATCAGGGGCCGGTTGATCTGTTCTTACGCCCTTGGGAGATGGAGCTTAGCAGCAAAAGCAGTGAGCGCTGCCCATTACCGGTGCAAGTTTTGGAAGTGAGCCCCCGTGGTCACTTCTGGCAATTGACGGTACAACCGATAGGTTGGCATCAAGAGCCCATCACGGTGGTGTTACCAATCGGTCATATCACTCCCGCTCGTGGTGACCGCTACTATGTAGGGAGTCTTAATGCGCGCCTCTATGCCGGTGAACAACTATTACAACCGGTTGAGTTAGCCAAGATCGCCTGATAGTTTTTTGTTATCTCTATTTTAAGGCAACCTCAGGTTGCCTTTTACATGATATGGGCAATAAGAGTGACGATTCTGGAACAATGCATTGGCAATACGCCATTAGTAAAACTACAACGCTTGGCTGAAGGTTCAGGCAGTGAAATCTGGGTTAAACTGGAAGGGAATAACCCAGCAGGTTCGGTGAAAGATCGTGCCGCACTGGCGATGATCCAGCAAGCGGAACAGTGTGGTGGGCTTAAACCCGGGCATCAGATTATTGAAGCAACCAGTGGCAATACCGGGATCGCACTGGCAATGATTTGTGCGATGAAGGGGTACGCCCTGAAATTAATCATGCCGGATAATATGAGCATCGAACGCCAGGCGGCGATGAAAGCTTATGGTGCCGAGCTGATACTGGTGACCCGAGAGCAAGGGATGGAAGGGGCACGAGATCTGGCGCTGGAAATGCAACAACAAGGGCTAGGGGTGGTGCTGGATCAGTTTAATAACCTGGCTAACCCCTATGCGCATTTTACCACCACTGGCCCAGAAATTTGGCAGCAGAGCGCGGGTCGTATCACCCATTTTGTCTCCAGTATGGGAACCACCGGCACCATTACCGGGGTGGGGGAATACCTGAAAAGCCAAAACCCGCAGGTACAAATTATCGGGTTACAACCTGCGCCCGGCAGCAGTATTCCGGGTATTCGCCGCTGGTCACCGGGCTACATGCCGGGGATTTTCCGCCCGGAGTTGGTCGATCAGGTGCTGGATATGAGCCAAAGTGACGCAGAGCAAACCATGCGCCAATTAGCTCAGCAGGAAGGGATCTTTTGTGGTGTCAGTTCTGGTGGCGCAGTTGCGGGTGCATTGCGTATGGCGCAGGGCAACCCCGGTAGTGTGATTGTGGCGATTATCTGTGATCGTGGCGATCGCTACCTCTCTACGGGTGTCTTTGATTAACGGTTTGTTAGTACTGGGGGGCCCAATATTTACTTTTTTGGACAGGGGTAAGAACAGGGCTCAGCGCAGTTGATCTTAAACGTAGTGGGAGTTGAGTAGGGCGGGGATATAAATTTAAACCCCATGTAAACATGGGGTTTAGTGACATTACGACAGACGACAGTTACTTCTTGATGCGGATAATCGGGGTTTCGCCCACAACTACGCTACCGGACAGTTTGATCAACTCTTTGATCTCATCCATGTTGGAGATAACAACTGGCGTCAAGGTTGATTTAGCTTTCTCTTCCAACAGCGGCAGATCAAACTCGATCACCACATCCCCTTTCTTGACACGTTGGCCTTCTTCCGCGATGCGCTTAAAGCCTTCGCCTTTCAGCTCTACAGTGTCAATACCAAAGTGAACAAACAGCTCAATACCGCTGTCGGATTCGATAGAAAACGCATGGTTGGTTTCGAAAATTTTACCGATGGTCCCATCCACTGGGGCGACCATCTTGTTGCCAGCGGGTTTGATAGCAATACCATCACCAACGATTTTCTCAGCGAATACTACATCTGGTACATCTTCGATATTGACGATTTCGCCAGAAATTGGAGCAACGATCTCAATTGTGCCGGTATCTTTTTTGTCATCAGAAACCAGAGATTTCAGTTTATCGAACAACCCCATGATCTTCTCCTAAGTATTAAATTGGGCGGCTTTCCAGTGTCGTAGCAGTTTAGCAGCGTGTATTTTCTTCGATGAATTTATCTACGCAATCCATCAATTCTTTCGCCGTGGGTTGTGCCAAGGCTTGCGCGGCTAATGCTTTCACATCTTCGAAGTTCGTGTTACGAATAATTTTCTTGATGCGTGGGATTGAAATCGAACTCATACTGAATTCATCCAGCCCCATGCCCAATAACAACAGTGTAGCACGCTCATCCCCCGCAAGCTCACCACACATACCGGTCCACTTGCCTTGCGCATGAGATGCGTCAATGACCTGTTTAATCAGACCTAATACAGATGGAGACATCGGGTTGTAAAGATGAGAAATCAGCTCATTACCGCGATCTACCGCTAGAGTATACTGGGTAAGATCGTTTGTCCCAATACTAAAGAAGTCAACTTCCTTCGCCAGATGGTGAGCAACCACAGCAGCAGCTGGTGTTTCGACCATCACACCCACTTCAATGGATTCGTCAAACTCTTTGCCTTCCTGCCGTAGTTGCGCCTTCAAGGTTTCCAATTCGCCTTTCAGGTCGCGCACTTCTTCAACTGAGATGATCATGGGGAACATGATACGCAGTTTACCAAATGCAGAAGCTCGCAGAATAGCGCGCAGTTGTGCGTGCAGGATTTCCCGGCGGTCCATCGCGATGCGGATCGCACGCCAGCCAAGGAATGGGTTCTCTTCCTTTGGCAGGTTCATATACGGTAAGTCTTTATCACCACCGATATCCATGGTACGGACGATCACTGCCTGAGAGCCCATGGCTTGTGCAACCGCTTTATACGCCAGGAACTGTTCATCTTCTGTTGGCAGAGAATCGCGGTCCATAAACAGAAACTCGGTACGATACAGGCCGACACCTTCCGCGCCGTTACGCTCAGCACCCGCGACATCACGCACGGTACCAATGTTAGCGCAGACTTCAACCTGGTGCCCATCCAGCGTGATGGCTGGCAGGTCTTTCAGTTTAGCCAACTCGTTTTTTTCAGAGACGTATTGATTGTGAATAGCTTTAAGCTGTTCGATAACATCTGCTGTGGGGTTGACGTAAATATGGTTATTGACGGCATCCAGGATCAGATAATCGTCATTTTTCACCTGCGTAGTCACGTCGCTGGTGCCGACGATAGCCGGTAATTCCAAAGAACGCGCCATGATCGAGGTGTGAGAAGTCCGGCCCCCCAGGTCAGTAATAAAACCCAGTACTTTATCCAGGTTTAATTGTGCAGTTTCGGAAGGGGTCAGGTCAGCAGCCACCAGAATGACTTGGTCCTGAATGGCGCTTAAATCGACAATGGGCATACCCAGGATATTGCGCAACAAACGCTTGCCAATATCGCGCACATCGGCTGCGCGCTCTTTCAGGTACTCATCATCCAGTTCTTCCAGTGCTTTCGCCTGGCCTTCGATCACGTTGTAAGCCGCAGCATCAGCAGAGGCCAGATTGTCTTTGATGAGGGCTATGATTTCCTGTTCAAGTTCTTCGTCTTCCAACAGCATGATGTGGCCTTCGAAGATAGCTTCTTTCTCTTCGCCGAAGGTCTCGCCCGCTTTGGTCTTGATCACCTCCAACTGTTCAGAAGCCTTGGCTCGGCCAGCCAGAAAACGTGAGACCTCTTGTTCAACCTGGTCCGCCGAGATTTTTTTCCGGTTGATGACAATCTCATCTTCTTTCAGTAAGAGCGCCTTACCAAAAGCAATACCCGGTGATACTAAAATGCCTGAAATCATAACCCTACCTTACTCATGACTGGTGTTAACTAAAAAGACGAGCTGTTTATTCAAGCTCTGCCATCAGTTTTACCAAATGCTCAACGGCTTTTTGCTCATCTTCACCGGTGGCTTCGATGGTGACTACGGTCCCTTGAGTCAGACCCAGCGTTTGCAGTTTAAACAGACTTTTGGCGCTAGCGCTTTTGCCATTGGAAGTCACAGAAATGTCAGACACGAAGCCTTTGGCTTCTTTAACGAACTGAGCAGCAGGGCGGGTATGCAGACCATTAGGTGCGGTGATAGTAACTTCTTGCTGGAACATTGGTATTTCCCCAACTTATTAGGATTAATGTTGTGGAGCTAAAGTTTAGCCTGAAGGCGTCATTTTAGCTTGTCTGTTTAGCGCCTGACTATGTTGTTACAGGGGCAAGGGTTGATGCAACAAAAAACGACGCTTTAGGCAGTTCAGATCAAAAAACTTAACTTGCGACGTCGTTTGAATCAGCTTCTTATTATGCCGTGTTTTCTACTGAAGCGACAAATGGGTAAATCGATTCAGCTGAAACAATAGCAGGAAGGCGATTAATTTTATGCACCAAAATAATTGCTCGGTTAAATACTAAAGCCAGCCGCTAAAAGCAATCTTCAAGTAGTGTAAACTTTGAAGTAGACCACAAAAAAGCACCCGAAAGGATGCTTTTTGAGCGTTTTTTGAGCCATTTAGTCTATTGCTGTAACTCTTGTTCGGTAAACAAATCGGCGAATAGCGCAGTGCTTAAATAACGTTCACCCGAGGAAGGCAGAATAACCACAATGGTCTTGTCAGCAAAATCTGGCTCTGCGGCGAGTTTGGCTGCGGCTGCGACGGCGGCCCCTGATGAAATCCCCGCCAGTATGCCTTCTTCTTCCATTAACCGCCGAGCCATGGCAATTGCATCATCGTTAGTGACTTGTTCAACGCGATCTATCAGGCTCAGGTCCAGGTTATCTGGAATGAAACCGGCACCGATGCCTTGGATTTTGTGTGGACCGGGTTTGATTTCAGCACCAGCTCGTGCCTGGCTGATTACGGGTGAGTCAGTGGGTTCAACCGCTACACTGATAATCGCCTTGCCTTGCGTGTTCTTGATGTAACGGCTGACGCCAGTCAAGGTGCCACCGGTGCCAACGCCGGCGATAAACACATCGACTTTGCCGTCGGTATCTGCCCAGATTTCAGGCCCAGTGGTTTTTTCATGAATCGCTGGGTTGGCGGGGTTACTGAACTGTTGCAGCAAGATATAGCGGCCAGGATCGGTTGCCACAATCTCTTCGGCTTTGGCTATCGCCCCTTTCATGCCTTTAGCACCTTCCGTCAGCACCAGTTTGGCACCCAGGGCTTTGAGCAGTTTACGACGCTCAATACTCATGGTTTCAGGCATGGTCAAGGTTAACGGATAACCGCGAGCAGCGGCGACAAAAGCCAGTGCAATCCCGGTGTTACCGCTGGTAGGTTCGACCAGTTCTTTACCCGGGGTTAGAATGCCGCGTTTTTCGGCATCCCAGATCATATTGGCACCGATACGGCATTTGACACTGAAACTCGGGTTACGAGACTCAACTTTGGCGAGAATACGCCCGTTGCCGATACGGTTCAGGCGAACCAGCGGCGTATGGCCGATTGTTAATGAGTTATCTTCATATATCTTGCTCATAGCCCTTCCTTTAACTCTATGAAAATTTAGGGAACATACAGAGCATACGCTAACTCTGCCAGCAGGGAAGAAAGGAATTGCTATAACGATATGTTATTAAGAAATAAGTTTTATACCCCTAATCATTCGCGCTGTAACGGAGTTAGTAGCAATGCAAATAAACCTGGTTGCTTATCCGACAAGCTACAGTGAGACTACCGTGATGTTGGGCATTAACTACAACGTCTAATTGGGTACTTTTTCTCCCTGTCAGCGCGTTATCGGCTGCGGACAGGGAGAAAATATGCGTTTTTGTCAGTTCCTTCCTTTGGTCGACTTTATGGCACTCTCCATACCACAGAGTCTCTAGCGGACGAATTGCGCACGATAGTGGTCCACCCACATTGCCGTTGCACCACATACCGCGACGGGCAGGATCACCAGATTGAGGATCGGGATCATGGTGAAGAGGCTCACCAAGGCACCAAACTGCAGATTATCGGCTCTGCGTGCACGCAAGGCTTTGCGCATATCGGCAAAACTGATTTTGTGGTTATCAAAAGGGTAGTCACAGTATTGAATTGCTAACATCCAGGCACTGAACAGAAACCATAATAGCGGTGCGACGGTTTGGCCGATGCCTGGTACGAAAAAAAGCAATACCAGGACTAACGCACGTGGCAGGTAGTACATCAGTTTGCGCCACTCACGGGACATGATACGTGGCAGATCTTTAACGATCCCAAGTATACCGGTGTCCGGCAGAGGTTGACCGGTGAGGCTTTTTTCCAACTGTTCCGCCAGTAAACCGCAAAACGGTGCGGAGATCAGGTTGGTGATGGTGCTGAACAGATAGCTGAATACCAATAAAACTGTCACCACCGTCAGTGGCCAGAGCAAGTAGCTTAACCATTGCAACCAGCTCGGTATATGGCTCATGAGGCTTGGGATCCACTGGCCTAACTGGCTGAATAGCCACCAGAAAGCGGACCCCATCAGCAGCACATTGACCAGCAATGGTAAGACGACATAGCGTTTGATCCCCGGGCGTGAAATCAGTCGCCACCCTTCGGTAAAATAATGTATACCGCTGTGGGGTTTGGCTGGAGGCTGCATATAGGACATGTTAAGTTTATCTCTTCATCTGAATGGGCAGCGCTATCATATCGGGATGAGTTTTTTCTTGCTAGGGTGTGATTGGCTGAAAAAGAAGCAAAAAAATGCAATATCATCATCTTTATGGTCATAAAGTTCAGTCCGGGCTTGCACTTGTGCCTGCAGGCAAATAAAGTTAAAGAGTGAATGTTTGCCGTGGTGGCAATGTATCGAAACAACTAGAGATAGCAATGATGCAGGATTTGCGTCTTATATTAATCGTTGTTGGCGCGATCGCCATAATAGCGTTGTTATTGCATGGGTTGTGGACCAGCCGTAAAGAACGCTCGTCAATTTTTCGTGATCGCCCAATAAAACGTGCCAAAAACGAGCGTGAGCTAACCCCACTTGATGATCCTGACGAAGGCGTAGGAGAGGTTCGTATTCGTTCCACTCGTTCGCAGAGTGAGCCGACAATAGGGCGTTTTGATACGGAACACGAAGAACCCGCGATCTCCCCACAGACCGTTGACTCCTCTTCGTCAGACATATATCAGTCTGAGCCATTGGCAGCGCAGCAGGATAATGGTGATATTCTGCTGGATAACTACGGGCAGAATGACGACGCTCATCAGCAGCCGTTATCAGCATCACATCGTGAGCCTCAGCGTGAAGATTTATCGCCAGTCTCCCAGCCAACGGAACCGCTGCATCAGTCTAAAGCAGAAACAAAAGTGGCTGAAGTATCACCGTCCTCACAGCCGGCTCAAGAACCGGTAAAATCAGCAAAACGGGCAGAGACAGTTCTGGTGTTGCATGTATCGGCACATCATGGGGGCCTGATTGGCGGTGAGTTGTTGCTACAGAGCATCTTGCAGGCGGGTTTTCAGTTTGGCGAAATGGGCATTTTCCACCGTCATATCAGCCCGGCCGGGAGTGGCCCTGTGTTATTCAGCTTAGCTAATATGGTCAAACCGGGTTCTTTTGATCCTGAAGCCATGTCAGACTTTTCTACACCGGGTGTATCAATATTTATGATGGTGCCGTCTTATGGTGACGCCAGTCAAAATTTCAAGCTGATGCTGCAGTCGGCCCAGCGTATTGCTGATGATGTCGGTGGTGTGGTATTGGATGATGAACGCCATCTGATGACACCACAAAAGTTGGAAACCTATAAAGCCCGCATCCGAGCAGTGTTGGAAAGCAGGTCCTGATAAATTGCAGCGTTCCCCCATTCCTGATGGGGGGCGTGACTGACAACTAGGGTGAGCCAACGGGTATCGTGGTGCAAATCTTCGATAGTTTGCTGGCAAAACTGTTCTTTTGTTAACAACTCTAAACCTCCGCCAGCCGGGGGTTTTTTATCTTTAATGGTGGGTCATGGCCTCGATTAACGAAACAATCAATCAACTACGAACCTCATTACGCCACCACGAATATCAGTATCACGTACTTGATGCACCACAGATCCCAGATGCGGAATATGATCGCCTGATGCATCAACTGCGTGAGTTGGAAGCGGCACATCCAGAACTGGTCACCGCAGACTCACCCACACAACGAGTCGGTGCGGCACCGTTGACCGCCTTTGAACAGGTGCGCCATGAAGTTCCGATGTTGTCGTTGGATAACGTTTTTGATGAAGAGAGCTATCTGGCATTTTACAAGCGTGTGCAGGATCGCTTGAAAAGCAGTGAAGCGCTAACCTTTTGTTGTGAGCTGAAGCTGGATGGGTTGGCGGTGAGTCTGCTGTATGAGAATGGTGAGCTAGTACAAGCGGCCACTCGTGGCGATGGTACCACCGGCGAGAACATTACTGCCAATGTGCGTACTATCCGCGCCATTCCGCTGCGTTTGACTGGAGCCGATATTCCACGCCGCTTAGAAGTGCGCGGTGAAGTGTTTATGCCACAGGCCGGTTTTGAACAGATGAACCAGGAGGCACGGCGTAAAGACGGAAAGATTTTCGCCAATCCGCGTAATGCGGCTGCAGGTTCACTGCGTCAGCTTGATCCACGCATTACCGCCAAGCGACCGTTGACCTTTTTTTGTTACGGGGTAGGGGTGCTGGAAGGGGGCGAATTGCCGCGCAGCCATTGGCAACGCCTGATGCAATTCAGAGACTGGGGGTTGCCTGTCAGTAATCAAGTCAAACTTTGTACTGGCAGTGCAGAGGTGCTGGCATTTTATCACCAGGTAGAAGCAGCGCGTTCTCATCTTGGCTTTGATATTGATGGTGTGGTGGTCAAGGTTGATGATATCGACTTGCAGGAAGCCTTGGGTTTTGTTGCCCGGGCACCACGTTGGGCGACGGCATTCAAATTTCCGGCACAAGAACAGATTACGCTAGTGCGCGAAGTGGAGTTCCAGGTTGGCCGTACTGGGGCCATCACGCCAGTGGCACGTTTGGAACCGGTACAGGTGGCGGGTGTGGTGGTCAGCAATGCCACATTACATAATGCCGATGAAATTGAACGCCTCGGCCTGCGTATTGGCGACACCGTGATTGTGCGTCGTGCGGGGGATGTGATCCCGCAAGTGGTGGGGGTGATAACAGAAAACCGCCCACTGGATGCGCGTGAAGTGGTGTTTCCATGCCATTGCCCGGTTTGTGGGTCTGATATCGAACGGGTAGAAGGGGAAGCGGTTGCTCGTTGTACCGGTGGTTTGTTCTGTGCCGCTCAGCGCAAAGAAGCATTGAAGCATTTTGTTTCCCGTCGTGCGCTGGATGTTGATGGTATGGGCGATAAAATCATCGAACAACTGGTGGATAAAGAGTATGTCAAAAATCCGGCTGATCTGTTCCATCTTTCGGCGGGTTTGCTCACCGGTTTGGATCGAATGGGGCCTAAATCCGCACAGAACCTGGTTAATGCATTAGAGGCTGCCAAACAAACCACCTTTGCTCGCTTCCTGTATGCGCTTGGTATTCGTGAGGTGGGTGAAGCGACAGCAGCCAATCTGGCGGCACATTTTGGTTCGTTAGAAAGCCTGCAAGCGGCAACCTTGGATTCGCTAAAACAGGTGCCAGATGTTGGGGAGATCGTAGCACGTCATGTGGTGAATTTCTTTGCTGAAGCGCATAACCAACAGGTGATTGCCGAGCTGATCAGCCCAGCGGTAGGTATTCATTGGCCAGCGCCGGTGGTGATTGTTGCC
This sequence comes from Serratia sp. HNCC26DJ244, assembly GCF_057180565.1. NCBI lineage: Bacteria > Pseudomonadati > Pseudomonadota > Gammaproteobacteria > Enterobacterales > Yersiniaceae > Serratia > Serratia sp. HNCC26DJ244. Next base: position 98,187 of record NZ_JBXUGO010000004.1, read on the forward strand.
GAAGAGATAGACAGCCCGTTCGCCGGTAAAACCGTGGTGTTGACAGGCTCGCTCAGCCAGCTTTCTCGCGATGAAGCTAAAGATCGACTCACGGCGTTAGGTGCCAAGGTCAGCGGAAGTGTTTCTAAAAAAACTGATCTGGTGATTGCTGGTGAGGCAGCCGGTTCCAAGTTGGCCAAGGCTCAGGAGCTGGGTATCAAGGTGATCGACGAAGCGGAAATGATCCGCCTGTTAGGTGCCTGATGGAAAAAGAGAACCTGATTGAGATCGCCAACACCATTATGCCTTTTGGTAAGTATCAGGGCAGGGCATTGATTGATTTACCGGAGGAGTATCTGCTGTGGTTTGCCCGCAAGGGTGAATTTCCCAATGGTAAGTTGGGCATGCTGATGGAAATGACGCTGGCGATTAAAATTGAAGGATTGGACTATCTGGTTAAACCGTTGAAGAGAAACCCACCGCAGTAATATACGGTGGGTATATATTCAATAACAGATAGGTCTGGCAACGGGTAGTGTCCTATTTTTACATGGCGTGGAGATCACGAGCCAGTAACCAACTGTTGTGCCAGGCGATTGTGCTGCTCGATCACCAGCGGCATATCTACCGTTACCACTTTCCCATTCTCCACCACGATGCGGCCATTGATGATGTTGTAGGCCACTTTCCCTGGGTTACAAAATACCAGTGCTGCGAGGGGATCGTGCTGTGCGCCAGCCAAGCCGATATTATTGAGATTGAACACGGCAATATCAGCCATCATGCTGGGTGCCAGTGAACCGATATCGTCACGGTTAAGGTTTTTAGCTCCACCCAAGGTGGCAATCTCCAATGCTTCACGGGCAGTGAGTGCTTCCGGGCCAAAACCGACGCGCTGTAATAATAATGCCTGGCGTACTTCCGCTATCATGTCGGCACTGTCGTTGGAGGCAGAGCCATCAACGCCAAGGCCAACATGCATGCCAGCATCAAGCATCTGGCGAATCGGTGCAATACCCGACCCCAGGCGCATATTGGAGCATGGGCAATGCGCTACCCCGGTACCGGTACGAGCAAACAGCTTGATACCGTAGTCGTCGAGTTTTACACAGTGCGCATGCCATACGTCATGGCCGACCCATTCGAGATCTTCCACATACTGAGCCGGGGTTTTATTGAAGGTTTTTTGGCTATATTCAATATCGCTGACGTTTTCTGCCAGATGTGTATGCAGCGACACGCCATAGGTGCGTGCCAGTTTTGCCGAGTCGCGCATCAGTTGCTCACTCACCGAGAAAGGTGAACAGGGGGCAACCACGATACGGATCATTGCCCCGCGACTGGCATCGTGAAACTGTTCAATCACTCTTTGCGTGTCTTTAAGGATTGCATTTTCATTTTCAACAATGGAGTCAGGCGGTAAACCACCTTGCTTACGTCCCACACTCATACTGCCGCGACAGGCGTGGAAGCGCATCCCAATCTCCTGAGCAGCTTCAATACTGTCATCCAGCTTGATGCCATTGGGGTAAACATATTGGTGATCACTGGAAGTGGTACAGCCAGAAAGCATTAACTCGGCCATCGCGGTTTTGGTGGCGACTTTCATCATTTCCGGGGTCAGTTTTTCCCAGATAGGGTAGAGCGCGGTCAGCCATTTGAACAGTTCACCATTCTGTGCATCTGGGATCACGCGGGTCAAACTTTGGTACATATGGTGATGGGTGTTAATCAGGCCAGGGATCACAATATGACCTTTAAGATCGATAACGCGGTCTGCTGTTTGCGGCACTTCGTTTTCAGTGCCTACCGCCACAATGGTATTGCCTTTGATAAACAGGCAGCCTTTTTTAATTTCCCGGCGATCTTCATCCATTGTTACTAGCAGGTCAGCATTTTTTAGCAGTAGCGTTTGCCCAACAGTAGGGAGTGCAGCATGGGCTTTCACCTCGGCCAGCGAGGTTGCCATTCTCTCTTTTCCATCCATCATGTTTCCTTGATTAAATGCGCTTGGCTAAGCAGTTTTGAGTGCGAGTTGTTGCACCTAGTATCGTAGAACATGGATGACAACTGTTTGACTGCGCCGACGAAAATGCCAATAAGTAAAATTAAATAGCGAGAGTGGCTAAATAGTTGCGTTTAATTGTGGGGTGGTGGGGATAAGTTCGTAGGATCTGTAAGGTTGAGTGTTTAGGGAATGGTTGAGTGCTATTAAGAGAGATGGTGGGTCGTGCAGGATTGACTCGGCCTTCGGCCTCGCCCTGCGGGCAACGCTGCGCGTTGTCGTCTCGCTACGCTCGGCTCGAACCTGCGACCAATTGATTAAAAGTCAACTGCTCTACCGACTGAGCTAACGACCCATATTAGTGAGCTAACTGCTCAAGACATGGTTACTACTATTTAAAACTGTGCAAATCATTTGGAGTGCAGGATTGATTCGTGGGATCTATGAGGTTGAGAGAATACGAAATATCTGATGAGTATAGAGAGATGGTGGGTCGTGCAGGATTCGAACCTGCGACCAATTGATTAAAAGTCAACTGCTCTACCGACTGAGCTAACGACCCATATTAGTGAGCTAACTGCTCAAGACATGGTTACTACTATTCAAAACTGTGCAAATCCGAGTCAGATTGTGGTGGGTGATGACGGGCTCGAACCGCCGACCCCCTCCGTGTAAAGGAGATGCTCTACCAACTGAGCTAATCACCCACAATATAACTGACTACGGGTACAACCCTGAGAAAATGATGGTGGGTGATGACGGGCTCGAACCGCCGACCCCCTCCGTGTAAAGGAGATGCTCTACCAACTGAGCTAATCACCCTCATATTCTCATTTAAACTATCAGACGAGATGGTGGGCGATGACGGGCTCGAACCGCCGACCCCCTCCGTGTAAAGGAGATGCTCTACCAACTGAGCTAATCGCCCCGTCTTGATGGAGTCGCATTATAGGGATAGTTGAAAGTGAGTCAACGGTTTTTAAAGCGTTTTTATTTGTTCGCCGCAAAATTAGGCAAGGCTCATATCGCCAAAGGAAAAGCGAGAGCGTGTAAAGCGCGTTCAATGAGCGGTGGCGATAATCTGCCATCGTTGAGGAATTGTCATGGAGTGGTAGAATGACGTCCACTTTTTAAATTCCGAGCAATTATCGGTACTCTGCCGAGAAGCGTTGCATAATAAGGCTGTGAACCCAATGAAAATTAAAACCCGCTTTGCCCCTAGCCCTACCGGCTATCTTCATGTCGGTGGTGCCCGTACTGCGCTCTATTCCTGGTTGTTTAGCCGCCATAACGGTGGTGAGTTTGTACTGCGTATTGAAGATACTGATCTCGAACGCTCAACCCAGGAGGCTATCGACGCAATTATGGATGGCATGAACTGGTTAAATCTGGATTGGGATGAAGGCCCCTATTTTCAAACCAAGCGTTTTGATCGCTACAATGCGGTGATCGATGAAATGCTGCAGCAGGGAACCGCCTATAAATGCTACTGCTCCAAAGAGCGGCTGGAGGCATTACGTGAGCAGCAAATGACCGATGGCGAAAAACCACGTTATGACGGCCGTTGCCGTGATAGTGAGTGTAGCCATACTGCTGATGAACCTTATGTGGTGCGTTTTCGCAATCCGCAACAAGGCTCGGTCATTTTTGACGATAAAATCCGCGGTCCTATAGAGTTTAGTAATCAGGAATTGGATGATCTGATTATCCGCCGTACCGATGGCGCACCAACCTATAACTTCTGTGTGGTGATCGATGACTGGGATATGGAAATTACCCATGTGATCCGTGGTGAAGACCATATCAATAATACCCCGCGCCAGATTAATATCCTGAAAGCACTGGGCGCGCCAGTACCGGAATATGCCCATGTGTCGATGATCCTGGGGGATGATGGCAAGAAATTGTCTAAACGCCATGGTGCAGTGAGCGTGATGCAGTACCGTGATGATGGCTATCTGCCGCAGGCGCTGCTGAACTATCTGGTGCGTTTGGGCTGGTCACACGGTGATCAGGAGATCTTCTCGATTGACGAAATGAAGCAACTGTTCACACTGGACGCGATTAATAAATCGGCCAGTGCTTTCAACACAGAGAAGCTACAGTGGCTAAACCATCACTATATTAACCACCTACCAGCAGAAGAGGTGGCGGTCTATCTGGCGTGGCATATTGAGCAGCAAGGGATTGAGACCCGCAATGGCCCAGAACTTAAAGATATCGTTAAGTTGCTGGGAGAACGTTGCAAAACGTTGAAGGAGATGGCGGAATCTTGCCATTACTTCTATCAAGATTTTAGTGAGTTTGATGCGGATGCTGCCAAGAAGCATTTGCGCCCGGTAGCTCGGCAACCTTTGGAGGTGGTTCGTGCCAAACTGGCGGCGATCACGACCTGGACACCAGAAAATGTACATGATGCGATTCAGGGAAGCGCAGATGAACTGGGGTTAGGCATGGGTAAGGTCGGGATGCCATTGCGCGTTGCCGTTACGGGTGTCAGTCAGTCGCCAGGTATGGATGTGACCGTGCATGCTATCGGTCAGGCACGGTCGCTTAAGCGTATTGACCAGGCGTTGGCGTATATTGCGCAGCGTGAAGCCCAGGCTTAAGTCAGACCAGCAACAGATAAAGCCCAGAGAAGTGATCGGCTGAGCTTTATGCTGTTGAGCGGGTAAGGTGATTTTTTCGCATTAATGGTGTTGACGTGGTGGCTTTTTCAGCGCTTGATCGAGTAATTCAATTTAGCCGTTGACACTGTTTCAGGGGTTTCATATTATGCGCCCCGTTCACTGAATTTTGTTATTGTGGATTGGGGCTATAGCTCAGCTGGGAGAGCGCTTGCATGGCATGCAAGAGGTCGACGGTTCGATCCCGTCTAGCTCCACCAAACTCTTTTATAAAGAGTCGGTGAACACCGTAACGCCGGTTAATGCGTAGCACTTTGTGGGGTTATAGCTCAGCTGGGAGAGCGCTTGCATGGCATGCAAGAGGTCGACGGTTCGATCCCGTCTAGCTCCACCATCATTCTAAAAAGCCGACTTTAAGTCGGCTTTTTGCTTTTAGCGCATTCTACTTTCCAATATGAAGAATACCCGGTGAGTTTAACCGGGCATTTTCCTATGTTAACAACCTAATACCAGGCCGGCGATGCCAGTAGACAGAATGCTGACTAAAGTCGCGCCAGCAATAAAATGTTAATCATTGGTTTAAATGTAACGACTAATGTTACTTATGTGTGTATTTTTAGCTGGGTGTTGCCATACTCAGTCAGTAAAACAGCAAGGTTTAGTGCGATCCATGAATAAGCTTTGGCTTATTGGTTATCGCAGCGATAAGTATTAACACGATAAATGCGTTTGATAATTATTATCATTAGTGCAAAAGTATATGGCAGGGAATCATTAACAAGGGGTTCAGACAATGCTGAACAGTCGCACAGTGAATGAAACAACATCGATCCGTAGGTCGAGAAAGATCAAACTTTCTCTGATGGGGCCTGCGTTTATTGCGGCTATTGGCTATATTGACCCCGGTAACTTCGCCACTAATATTCAGTCCGGTGCTTCTTTTGGCTATACCTTGCTGTGGGTAGTGGTATGGGCCAATGTCATGGCGATGTTGATCCAGTTGCTTTCCGCCAAGCTCGGCATTGCGACCAATAAAAACCTGGCTGAACATATTCGTGATCGTTTCCCTCGTCCGGTAGTTTGGGCCTATTGGGTACAAGCAGAAATTATCGCTATGGCCACTGATCTGGCCGAGTTTATCGGTGCGGCCATCGGTTTTAAAATGCTACTGGGGGTCTCGTTGCTACAGGGGACCGTCCTGACCGCTATTGCCACGTTCCTGATCCTGATGTTGCAAAGACGCGATCAAAAGCCACTGGAACTGGTTATTGGTGGCCTGCTGCTGTTTGTGGCTGCGGCTTACATTGTCGAATTGGCCTTTTCTCAGCCCCAATTGAGTGGGGTATTGAAGGGCATGGCGATACCGGATTTACCCAATAGCGATGCCGTGTTTCTGGCGGCCGGGGTGCTGGGGGCGACTATCATGCCTCATGTGATCTATCTGCATTCGTCATTGACGCAGAATGCCGGTAAAGACTCTAAAGCTGAGCGTTATGCAGCAACCAAAGTAGACGTCGCTATCGCCATGACCATTGCCGGTTTTGTTAACCTGGCGATGATGGCGACCGCTGCTGCGGCATTTCACTTTAATGGTCACACTGGCATTGTCGATCTTGATCAAGCCTATCTGACATTACAACCGTTGCTGGGCAACGCAGCGGCAACCATTTTTGGCTTGAGCTTGCTGGCTGCGGGTCTCTCCTCCACCGTGGTGGGAACACTGGCGGGGCAGGTGGTGATGCAAGGGTTTATTCGTTTTTACATTCCCCTATGGGTACGACGTGTGGTTACCATGTTGCCATCGTTTATTGTCATTATGCTGGGGATGGACGCAACACGGGTACTGGTACTCAGCCAGGTCCTACTGAGCTTTGGGATTGCTCTGGCGCTGGTACCGTTGCTGGTGTTTACCGGTAATCGCCAACTGATGGGGGAGATGGTTAACAGCCGCACCATCCAATACATCGGTATTTCCATCGTGGTGGTGGTGGTGGGGTTGAATGGTTACTTACTGGTGAGTAGTCTTTTTTAGACCATCGTTACAACCATGCTTTTCTTCAGTGATGACCAATATTCTCACTTAACATAATGATGTCGTCAGATTGCTCGTTCTCGAGTAATGTTTGGTTGATGGGGTTAATAACAGTGAGAAGAGAAAAATGAAGGTACTGGGCTTATTAGGTGGAATGAGCTGGGAATCCACCATACCGTATTATCGCATGATTAATGAGCAGGTAAAAACTCAGCTTGGCGGTCTCCATTCGGCAAAAATTGTGCTTTATAGCGTGGATTTTCACGAAGTGGAGCGGTTGCAACATCAAGGGGATTGGGACGGGGCCGGGCGCCTGTTAGCATCCGCCGCCAGCGCGCTGCGTGCCGCAGGTGCTGAGGCCATTGTCATTTGCACCAACACCATGCATAAGGTAGCGGATGCCGTAGAGCAAGCCAGTGGCTTACCGTTAATCCATATTGCGGATGCCACCGCAGAGCAGGTATGCCAACAAGATATCCGCCGTATCGGGTTGTTAGGCACGCGTTTTACCATGGAGCAGGATTTTTACCGTGGGCGTCTGCAGGATAAATTTGGCCTTGAGGTCATCACGCCGGACGCTGCGGACCGTGAGATTATCCACCGTATTATTTATCAAGAGCTGTGTTTGGGTAATATTCTTGCGCCTTCTCGGGCGGAGTACCAGCGGATTATCAGTAAACTGGAACAGCAGGGTGCTGAAGGGATCATTTTTGGTTGTACTGAGATTAGCCTCCTGGTTGGTGCCCAAGATGCCACGGTGCCGGTCTTCGATACCACGGCAATTCACGCCTATGCCGCAGCCAGGTATGCACTGAGCTGACCCTCCCTTGACTGTCTTAAGCATCAACAAGCAATAACAGCCCAATAGATGGTTGAAAATCGTGCTGCGCGAAACATTTTTTGTGATCGGGTTCGCTATTGGAGCCTGAGGGCTGAATGGAGAGGGGATGTTTAGCGATATGCTTTTACTGTGTATACCGTTTTGCTTTACTGATTAGGGAGAAAATATCAATGACCTATGCTCTCGTAGGTGATGTGGGCGGTACAAATGCCCGTCTGGCGTTGTGTACGCTTGAAACGGGTGAGATTACCCAGGATAAAACTTACTCCGGCCTGGAGTTTGACAGCCTTGAGGCGGTGGTTGGTCACTACCTGGCTGAGCAGCAGCAGTGTGTTGAAAATGCCTGTATTGCCATTGCTTGCCCGGTTACAGATGATTGGGTCGCGATGACCAATCATAGCTGGGCTTTTTCAATTAAACAGATGAAAGCTAATCTGGGGCTTAATCATCTGGAAGTGATTAACGATTTTACCGCAGTTTCCATGGCAATCCCGATGTTGTCGGAGTCTGATGTTTTGCAGTTTGGCGGTGGTAAAGCGCGTAAAGATAAACCCATCGCGGTGTATGGCGCCGGTACGGGTTTGGGCGTGGCGCATTTGGTACCGGTTAACCAGCGCTGGGTCAGTTTGCCCGGGGAAGGGGGGCATGTCGATTTAGCACCAAACAGCGACGAAGAGCACAGCATCTTACAGGTGCTGCGAGCCGAAGTAGGCCGCGTTTCGGCTGAGCGGGTCTTGTCTGGCCCTGGGCTGGTGAATCTGTACCGAGCCATTGTCAAGGCGGACCAGCGTCAACCGGAAGCGCTGAAACCGCAAGATATTACTGAGCGAGCGTTAGCGGATAGCTGTACCGATTGTCGCCGCGCATTATCGCTGTTTTGTGTAATGATGGGGCGTTTTGGTGGCAACCTGGCACTGAACTTGGGAACGTTTGGCGGCGTGTATATTGCTGGCGGCATTGTGCCACGTTTCTTGGCGTTTTTTAAGGCTTCCGGGTTTCGCGCAGCGTTTGAAGATAAGGGCCGTTTTAGAGAGTATGTGCAGGAAATTCCTGTATTTATGATCACTCACCCTCAACCGGGCTTATTAGGGGCGGGGGCCCATTTGCGTCAAAGCTTGGGCATGCATTTGTAGGCGATCCTTCGGACAAGGAGGCCAACATTGTGCAGAAATAGTGAAGAATACGTCTGAAACAGGTAATTGGGCTTTTTCCCTCTAGTATGCGCGCTGTGGTGGCGCTACAGTAATGGCTGAACAGGCAGATTCCATTCTGTAGGGGTTGAGTTAATGAGAAAAGCATTGTTACTGGGGATGTTGCTATCATCGGCCCTGCCGATGGTGACTCATGCGGAGGTATCCATCGGTGTTAACGTGCCCGGTCTGTCACTGCATGTGGGGGATCGTGATGCACGTGGCTATTACTGGGATGGTGACTACTGGCGTGAACCACCTAGGAGGCATCGGCATCATCACCATTATGCGCCACCGCAGTATGCCCAGCCGCCACGGGGCTACTATTATGGGCCTCCACCACGGGAGTGGCATTCACGGCCACATTACCGTATGCCGCCACCAGGGTATTATTATCGTGGTCCGAAAGGCCCACGTAGATAATGACTGGCCAATACCCGTCACCATTGAAACGGCAAGGGGGAGCCCGGTGGTGAGGGAAGGTTCATTTTGTTTAATGGCTGCCGTGGTTAGGCAGCCTGGCTATTACTTGATACCTAACTGAGCTTTGCCCAGCGGGGTCAACATCTCAACACCGGCACGGCCAATAAAATCCACTTCAAAATCATCTGCAGCGAAATCGGGTGGCGTTTTACCTGACAGAAAGCTAGGCAACTGCCGCTGCAAGTAGGCATCATTTTTCTTACACCCGGGTGCTGCGGCAATGTACATGACGTTACTGTCAAATTCACCATGGTGCTCATTTTCAACAGAATGAATCACATCACAGTGCCAAAATACCGTATCTCCGGGTTCCAGGTCGGGAATAGGGGATAATCCTTGTAATAAAAGGGGATGCCATTTCTCTGATATTGACAAGGCACGCCCTGGTGCTGCATCACATAAATCATCTTCAGCCACATCATCTTGTAACGCACGCAACAGGATATAAGCCATGGCATTGGCGATCGGTACCACATTGAGTGTGCCAGCATGGGTACGTTGTGGTGTTAATGCCGTCCAGCCCTGAAAGGTTCGGAACATTGAACACACCGCCGGTGAGGCGATTTCTCGTACTTCGGTACGACCATCGGCAGCAAAAGGATCATACTGCTGCCAATGGCCAGAAAATACATGGCGATAGACGTAGCGGAAATTTTCATCCAGCCAGCGCTCGATTGTGCCACTGTCCACGTGCGGGGAAAGCCCCAGTGATGAGGAGTTTGGCGGGCGGCGACGGGTACGGTCAGCATAAGTCGTGACACGGGTGGGGTCAAAGTGCTGTTTACCGTTGCTTTCCGTTTCCCACAGGCTATTGAGAAACACCTGTACGGCGTGCATACGTTGGTGCTGGCGGGCTTCAACTTGTGGTTTTGACCAGTAGATACCATATATTTGTGGTTTTTTAGCTTCCAGTTTACCGAAGTAGTTATCTTCGGCGGCGTTCTTTAGCCGCTCAACGAAGTTATTGCGCTCCAGATAATCGCCGATCTCCTGATTCCAGTTTTCCGCCTGGCTTGGTGGAAATACACCACGAATCGAACAGACGCCGCGTTGTTTAATTAATGCGATTTGTTGCTCGCTGACGCGATGCTGGAGAATATCTTCAGCATCAAGCTGAGGAACCGCCTGCTGACCATTTGCTAGTTCCAGACGGATTTGATCAACCTGCTGGCGAATATCATCTTCCAGAGCTAGGAAGACTTCACGGTAGTTAGGTAGCGCTTGGCGTAACTGCTGTTTGACCGTCTTTATTGCGGCAGGAATGTCATCGATAAGTAAGGCAGCCATGGGTGTTCTCCTTGGGTAGTCTTTGAGCGAGGGCATACCCATTGTCATTTAAGACGCGGGGAGTTTGACCTCAACTTGAATGCACTGGGTACAGAGAGAAGGTTGATGTTTTGTTATTTTTACGTTAACCATTATCCGGCTTTATTAAGGGGAAATAAAGGGAGGAGTTTCATTCAAAATTTCCCTATTTCGTTATTCGAAGGTTATGTCAGTTTTTGGCAGGGGTTTCGTCAATCTTTATTCTCAGTCTGGGGCTAAGTGCAAAAAGCCTGTTGGTCATCAACGCCTGGCTAAGGGATACAGCGCTGCTGAGCCCTGGCATCAAGCCGGAAAAAATTTTTATTGGGGGGACTCGACACCCTTACGGCGGTGGGATATGTTCAAACACTGGCCACTCAGTGGTCAACGTCGCTCGGATGGTCCGGGCGCTAACGTCTTTTGAGGTATTTATGTCTGATAACAACCCACGCCGTTTCACACGGATTGAACGTCTTCCTCCTTATGTTTTCAATATCACTTCTGAACTGAAAATGGCTGCACGCCGTCGCGGTGAGGATATTATTGATTTCAGCATGGGTAACCCGGATGGGCCAACACCCCCACATATTGTTGAAAAACTCTGCACGGTAGCACAACGGGAAGATACCCATGGCTACTCAACATCACGGGGTATTCCTCGTTTGCGCCGGGCCATTTCGCACTGGTACCAGGAGCGCTATCAGGTGGATATCGACCCTGAAAGTGAAGCCATTGTCACCATTGGTTCGAAAGAAGGGCTGGCACATTTGATGTTGGCGACCCTTGACCATGGGGATACGGTGTTGGTGCCAAACCCCAGCTATCCGATCCATATTTACGGTGCGGTGATTGCCGGTGCTCAGGTGCGATCGGTGCCGTTAGTGGAAGGGGGAGACTTTTTTGGTGAATTAGAGCGGGCCATTCGTGAAACCATTCCACGGCCAAAAATGATGATTCTTGGCTTCCCGTCTAACCCGACGGCGCAATGTGTTGAGCTGGATTTCTTTGAGCGCGTGGTGGCACTGGCCAAGCAATACGATGTGTTGGTGATTCACGATCTGGCCTATGCCGATATTGTGTATGACGGCTGGAAGGCCCCTTCCATTATGCAGGTACCCGGTGCCAAAGAGATTGCTGTAGAGTTCTTTACGCTATCAAAAAGCTACAATATGGCGGGCTGGCGTATTGGTTTTATGGTGGGTAATCCAGAATTAGTCAGTGCATTGGCGCGGATTAAAAGCTACCACGACTACGGTACCTTTACCCCACTGCAGGTGGCTGCTATTGCCGCGTTGGAAGGGGATCAACAGTGTGTGCTGGATATTGCCGAGCAGTATCGTCAGCGCCGTAATGTGTTGGTGAAAGGGTTGCACGAAGCCGGTTGGATGGTGGAGAACCCCAAAGCCTCGATGTATGTGTGGGCGAGAATTCCGCAGCCCTACGCTCATCTGGGGTCATTGGAGTTTGCCAAACGCTTGCTGGCTGAAGCCAAAGTGTGCGTCTCGCCAGGAATTGGTTTTGGTGATTACGGCGATAGCCATGTACGCTTTGCGTTGATTGAAAACCAGGATCGTATCCGCCAGGCGGTGCGTGGCATCAAGGCGATGTTCCGGGCTGATGGGTTGATCAAACCCGCCAAATCGTCTACCGCGTAATCAGTTATACCAGACGATAGCCAAGGGTAGACAGCCTCCGGTAATGAACGAGAATCTTTGTGTGGCAGGGTTCTGATTTTGAACTATGCTTTTTTTACTGAATTGCACAGGGTGTGTATATTTTTTATTCGGTAAGAGTATTATTATGCCTATAGCTTGCTTTGTGAGCTATCGGCATCTAAGTGATAACACATTGTTTTTTTACTGTAAAACGTTCAGGAGGAGGCAATGGAAACCTTGGAAAAGTGTTACGTTTACGCAAAAAATACGAGCAACATGGATTTTCTCGCTTCTACGGTGGCATTCTTAGAGTTTCAAGGGCGTGAAATCGATGCTAATGGTGTGGCTGGTAATATGTCACCTGAACAGTGCGATAATTTTTTTGAGCGTCTCAATCACTATCGCTCTATCTATAAAAAGCAATCGCAGACAGCCTAAGCAATTCTGTATAAAAGCCCCGAGGATAACCTTCGGGGCCTTTTCCTAACACAACTTAACAATGCTTACTTAACAGTGCTTAGTGTAGCTCTGGCCAGTATTCCTTATTGGCGGCGATCAGGTCATCAAGAATAGCCTTGGCAACTGAAGCACTCGGTACCGTCTTAGACAAGGTGATCGCCTGCCACAGTTTCAGGTAACTCCTTTGTTCCCAGGCGTCGACCACCAGTTTTTCCACCGCCACTTGCTGGCTCATCAAACCTTTCTGAAATTGCGGTATATTCCCCACCACCAAGGGCTCTGGCCCGTTAGTTCCCACCAGACAAGGGATCTCCACCATCGCTTCAGGATCAAAATTATTGATGGCACCATTATTGGGCACAATCAACAACATGCGTTCTTGAGTGTTGAAGGCGATAGCGGTGGCCAGATCAACAATATAGGAAGCGTGTTCGTCAATTTCCAAATGACCTGCGGAGGATTTCCCCGCCTGAATGATGGCATGACAGGAACCAAAGACTTGTTTTTCACGGTGTTCCATAACCTCGTTTGCCCGGGTGTGTTGCGGGTTGGCATGTTGCACCACGTAATCGGGGAACAGGTAATACTTCAGATAGGTGTTCGGCAGCGTGGTAGGATCCAAGGCCCACACATCTTTCGCTTTTGCGAAGGTATCATTCCAACTGGCTTCGGTGGCGTGATGGTCTGTTGGTGGGACATAACCGAATTTTTCTACATGTTGACGAATTTTCGGCATTAAATCATTGCCTGCCAGATCTTCGACAGACGTCCACCAGCCAAAGTGATTCAGCCCATAGTAGCGAGTGCGCATCTGCTTGCGGTCTTGCAACCCGGCAATTTGCGCCATGCGGGCTTCAATGCCAATCGGCATATCACAGATATTGAGAATTTTGGCTTGAGGGCGCAGCCGGCGCGTAGCCTCGGCAACAATTGCCGCCGGGTTGGAGTAATTGAGCATCCAGGCATTAGGGGAGTACTTTTCCATATAATCGGCAATTTCCAAAACACCGCCAATGGAGCGCATCCCATAGGCGATCCCCCCTGGGCCGCAAGTTTCCTGGCCGACAACGCCGTGACTGAGCGGAATTTTCTCGTCCTTTTCCCGCATCGGGTATTTACCCACCCGAATATGTGCCATCACAAAATCCACATCACTGAAAGCGGCTTGTGGGTGGGTGGTATAGCTGAATTCAATGTCTGGTGCTTGTTCTTGCAGAATGATTTTGCAGGCTTCAGCAATGGTTTCCTGACGTGCACCATCGTTATCATAGAATTTAATCGCTCGCAGCGGAAAACGGTGCTGGTTAGCTAATAACATCAAGACAATACCGGGGGTAAAGGTACTACCACCACCAGCGACAACGACTGAGAATTTTTTCATGATATAGCCTCCATCATGGTTGTTTTTTCGGGAATAGGAATAGTTTTCATCAGGGCTTCAATTTGATCCCTGACTTGAGGAACATGCAGGCCGACAATGACCTGAATACCATTGCCGCGACGCACCACACCATGCGCCCCCAGTGCTTTGAAGACATCATCACTGGCGGTTTGCGCCATATCTACCAAGGTGATACGTAAGCGAGTGGCGCAATTATTGACGCTGGAAATATTGTCACTTCCTCCTAGTGCTTGCAGGAAAGCAGCGGCCTGTTGGTTGTTAGCCCCTTGGCTTGCCATCGCGGTGGTTTGTTTACGTGCAGCTTGGTAGTCAGCTTTGTTGTAGAGCTTGATTTCACTCTCTTCGCGACCCGGGGTTTTCAGATTAAAGCGCAGGATCAGTGTGCGGAAGACCACAAAATAGATCCCGGTGAACGCGATACCGATACCTATTTGTGTGGCTATCATCGAGGCATGGTTATGGAACATGGGGATCCAGTTCTGTGGCAGGAACTGATCAAGTAAGCCACCGCCCATATTGCCGACCACGCCACAAAGGTACATCACGGTTGCCATGGTGGCGGCGAGAACGGCATGGACAGCAAAGAGCACTGGTGAAATAAACAGGAAAGTGAATTCCAGCGGTTCAGTGATGCCAACCAACATGGCGGTGAGGGTGGCAGGGATCAATAATCCCGCTACCTTGATACGATTTTCTTTGCTGGCGGTGAAGTACAGTGCCAACGCAATACCGACAGAACCGAACACTTTCGAGTTACCGTGCAAGGCAAAACCGCCTTCAGGGAACAGCGTTTTTAACGGCACGGTACTTTGGCTGAATTCTTGCAGATGCTGCGCCCAGTAAACCTGAATCCCCCCCTCTACGGCAGCCGGGCCGTAAATGAAGGGGCCATAAACAAAGTGGTGCAAACCTGTTGGGATCAGAATACGTTCGAGGAAAGTATAAACCCAGACCCCAAGGGCTCCTGCGCTACGCAGAAAAACCTGTAAAGACTCAATACCCAGCTGGACTTTAGGCCAGCTTAGAAGCGTCAACCAGGCACAAGGGATCATCACTAGGAAAGCGATAATGACCACAAACGAACTGCCTTGAAAAATACCTAAAAATACGGGTAGGGGTTTATCGAAATAGCGGTTATGGATGGCGGTGACCAACCCGGCAATGATAATAGCCCCAATAATACTGGTATCGAGAGTTTTAATCCCGGCGATGACGGTTAAGCCGCTGCCGGCGGTGGGTTCAGCAGTGAAGTCTACGCCAAAGTAGCTTCCCCAGGTCATTCCCATGGCATTAATAAAGTAGTTCCAGGTCAGAAAACTGACTAATACCGCCAGACAAGCGCGCCCCTGAGCTTGTTTAGCCAAACCAATAGGCAAGCCAGCAGCAAATATCAGCGGCATATTACGAAATACCGTCCAACCCCCTTCTTCAATGATATAAACAATTTGTGCAAATAGATGCGTGGGGTCTGCCAGCGCCTCACCAACAAACATCGGGCTACGTAGCATGATGGCGATACCCACCACCATACCGGCAAAAGGAAATAGCAGCACTGGGGTGAACATGGCGCCGCCGAAACGTTGTATTTGACTGAGCATACTTAAATCCTCATGTAACAACCTGAATAATTATTGATGGTTTTTTTAGTATGAAGCAGGGGGGAGCATAAGAAGTGGTCAGTGATATAGCTTGGTCAGTTGTGGCGATTCGTGATCGCACGCATGGTTTTTATTGCACCAAAGTTGTCTAATTTTTAATGATTTTCTAGACAAAAGAATTCTAACTTAGAAAATGGGTTAGCGAAATTAAGCATAATTAACTGTTTAATAAATATTTATAGGGAATATTACCTGATGATTTTTTGGTTAAAAGAGATCTGCTGATGATCTACAAATCCATTGCCGATCAACTGCGAATTCGTTTGAACTCTGCCGATTACAACATTGGCAGCCCGTTACCGAGTGAAAAACGCTTGGTAGAGGAGTTTAACGTCTCGCGTATGACGATCCGTAAGGCTGTAGATTTATTAATAAGTTGGGGGTTGGTGGTCAGGCGCCATGGCAGCGGTACTTACGTTGCACAAAAGGATGTGCATCATGAAACCACCAATCTGACGGGTTTTATTGAAGTGATGAAAAATCAGGGCAAGCAGGTGATCAGTGAAGTGCTGGAGTTTGTGGTCATGCCAGCGCCACCGGCCATTGCCAGTCAGCTACGTATCAAGATTGATGAGCGGATCTATTATTCACGTCGTGTCCGTTCAGTAGATGGCAAACCCTTGATGGTAGAAGACAGTTATATGCCAGTAAAACTGTTTCGCAATCTGTCGCTAGCGCATCTGGAAGGGTCAAAATTTACTTATATTGAAGATGAGTGCCAAATAGTTATTTGCGGTAATTATGAAAGCTTAACGCCAGTATTGGCGGATAAAAAAATGGCCGCGTTGCTCAATATTGAACCGCTAACACCGATTTTAAGAATTACCTCCCTTTCTTACAGCGATAATGGCCAATTTCTTAACTATTCGGTGATGTTCCGTAATGCCAGTGAGTACCAGGTGGACTATCACCTGCGGCGCGAGTCACCGCGCCGTGATATACGTTAACTTGTTAAAATCATAGACATCACTTTGGGCAGTTATCACCCCATACGTTATTGCAACACACTAGCATCATAGGGGCAGGTAGCTTGCTCTGTAGGCTCAAACAGATCTTTTGCCCACTTTTCTGCGGCGGTGTACCAAGGAACGCTATTATTAGCTAATTCTTGTTTGGCTCGCTCAACACCATTATCGGCGGCTTTCTGTAACCAGAGGTCCCGTTGCTTGATGTTTACCATTATATCGCCGCTTTTGGCACCGATAGCATACTCATGTCCATACAAATGACTTAGTTCCAGCTGTGCATCGCCATAATTATGTTCTGCGGCCTGACAAAGCCAATAGACGGCTTTTTTATCATTGCTCTCATAACGGGGATCGATTTTGATCGTTATGCCATCAGCAGTGACTCTATAACTTTGCCCGTCACTGTCCATGAACCCGATTTGAATGTCCTGTTTCTTCCAGTACAAGTGGCTTAAATAGTATTGCGCTTCGGCATCACCTTGCTTTGCTGCTTGTTCATACCAGTACATGGCCGTTTGTTCGTTTTTATCAACCCCCGTTCCTTGCAGATAACTGACAGCCAGTTCTGTTTGCGCTAAAACAAGACCTTGCTTGGCCGCCTGTTGTAAATATGAAATCATTTTTTTCATATCAGGCTCACCGAGCAGGCCATCACGGTAAATAATTGCTATTTCAAAAGCGGCGCGCGCATTACCCAATTCGGCGGCTTTGCCATACCAACGTATTGCACCGGGATAATTTTGCTGAGTGTAATAGCTGTAGCCCAAGTTGAATGCCGCACTGGCATCCCCTTTGTTGGCTTTCTCGATCAAAACCAATTCCTGCTCGCCACTTTCTGCTGCTTCAGCGCTAACTGTGGCGGGCTGAGTGGCTTGAGCCGGGATAAAGCTGGCTGGAATAGTGGCAATAAACAGATAAAACGCGGCCCAAGGAAAACGTTTCATACATAACTCCATTTTAAAATAGTCCAGTTGCTATACGGTGAACTGTCCAATTTTAAGTGGGGCATCGGGCAATGAAAAGAAAAACAGATAGGGCAGGGAAGAGGATAGCCGCCAACGTAGCTGGTTTTTTCTGCACAACTTTGATCTGGTACCCGATATTACCCCTAATGGAGTAGCCTTGCATGAGGGTACGGGCTACGAGCACTCAATGGCTTATGTTATTATTTGGCAATCTAAAGAGGAGTATAAAATCCCCATGCTGGAAGCTAAAAGCCTGAGTTGTTTCCGTGATGAACGTCTTTTGTTTGACGGGCTCAGTTTTTTAGTGAGCCCAGGGGAGATTATCCAGGTTGAAGGGCCTAATGGTGCGGGTAAAACCAGCTTGCTGCGCATTTTGGCGGGGCTAGTGCAGTCAGAGAGTGGTGAGGTGTGTTGGCAAGGGGAAAATACGCGCTACCACCGCAGCAACTATCATCAGCAACTGCTATTTCTGGGCCATCAGCCAGGGGTTAAATCTATGTTGACCCCATTTGAAAATTTGCAATTTTATCAAGCCGTTGATCAACAGCCGGAGCCTGGCGCAGTCTGGCAGGCGTTGGAACAGGTGGGGTTGACGGGCTATGAGGATTTGCCGGTGGCGCAACTTTCCGCCGGGCAACAGCGGCGTGTGGCGCTGGCGCGATTATGGTTGAGTCATAAACCGCTGTGGATCCTGGATGAACCTTTAACGGCAATAGACAAACAAGGTGTTGTTGCACTGGCGGCACTGTTTGAACAACATCGGCAGCAGGGGGGAATGATAATACTCACCACCCACCAAGATCTGATCGGTACCCCATCGGCGGTAAGGAAAATTCGCCTGGCAGCAACAAGCGCGGAGAGTTCTTGATGTTTTTTATCATCCTGCGGCGTGAACTGAAAATAGCTTTCCGCAAAGGTGCCGAGATTGTTAACCCGTTATGGTTCTTCCTGATTGTTATTACCCTGTTTCCGTTGGGGGTAGGGCCGGAACCGCAACTGCTGGCGCGCATTGCACCGGGTATTATCTGGGTAGCAGCGCTGCTGGCATCACTGCTTTCTTTAGAGCGGTTATTCCGTGATGACTTCCTCGATGGCTCTTTGGAACAGTTATTACTCTTGCCGAGCCCTCTGGCGATGACGGTGTTGGGCAAAGTCTGTGCCCATTGGCTGGTTACTGGGTTGCCACTGTTATTACTCTCACCCTTGGTCGCGCTGTTGTTGTCGTTGGATATGCATACCTGGTGGGCGATGGCGCTGACCTTGTTGCTGGGTACGCCAGTATTGAGTTTGGTCGGGGGGATTGGCGTCGCATTGACCGTGGGGCTGCCTAAAGGGGGGGTACTCTTGAGTTTGTTGGTTCTGCCGTTGTATATCCCAGTGCTGATATTTGCTACGGCGGCCATTGATGCTGCCGCCATGGGCATGCCCATAGATGGTTATCTGGCTATCCTGGGGGCGATGTTGGCAGGCAGCATCACGTTGGCGCCTTTTGCTACTGCGGCGGCGTTGCGTGTGAGCATACATTGATTGTGAGCATATATTGATTGTGAAGATACATTGATCCTGAGTATCCATTGATGTGGCGTGGTTATAACCCTACTACTCAGGGCCGCCACCGAATAATTCTTTACCGTGAGCAAAAAAGATAATGTGGAAATGGTTACATCAATT
The DNA here is from genome assembly GCF_057180565.1 of Serratia sp. HNCC26DJ244. Lineage (NCBI taxonomy): Bacteria > Pseudomonadati > Pseudomonadota > Gammaproteobacteria > Enterobacterales > Yersiniaceae > Serratia > Serratia sp. HNCC26DJ244. The sequence continues at coordinate 117,427 of NZ_JBXUGO010000004.1, forward strand.
TGCCCATCCAGAGCGTCTGTACTCTCTCTGTGGGCGCTTAGTTCCCTGGTTTGCCATCGCGGGGGGGCTTTGCCTGTTGATAGGTTGGGTGTGGGGATTTGGCTTCGCCCCCAAGGATTATCAGCAAGGTGATAGTTTCCGCATTATGTATATCCATGTCCCGGCGGCGATCTGGTCGATGGGGATCTATGCCTCCATGGCGGCTGCGGCGTTTATCGGCCTGGTATGGCAGATAAAAATTTCCGATACCTTGGTGGCTGCCATGGCACCGGTTGGGGCGGTGTTCACCTTTATCGCCTTGGTTACCGGTTCCGCTTGGGGCAAACCGATGTGGGGCACCTGGTGGGTGTGGGATGCGCGCTTAACCTCGGAGCTGGTATTGTTGTTCCTCTATTTAGGCATTATTGCCCTGTACAATGCCTTTGATGATCGTCGTCTTGCTGGGCGTGCTGCGGGTATTCTGGTGCTGGTGGGGGTGGTCAATCTGCCCATTATCCATTTCTCTGTTGAATGGTGGAACACATTGCATCAAGGATCGACCAATATGCAGCAAAGTATTGCGCCAAGTATGCGCACACCATTACGTTGGGCCATTTTCGGTTATCTGCTGTTCTTTATCACACTTACCTTGATGCGTTTGCGTAATCTGATTCTGCTTCAGGAGCGCCAGCGCGCCTGGGTTATCGCGTTGATTAATCGGGAGCGTCAGTCATGAGTAGCGCGGCATTCAACTCCTGGTCGGCTTTTTTTGCTATGGGGGGCTATGGGTTCTACGTCTGGTTGGCGGTGGCGGTTACCTTGCTCTCATTGCTAGGGTTACTCACTCATACCTTATGGCAACGTAAGCAACTGTTGGTGGAGATACGGCGTCAGGCCGCCCGTGAACAGCGCATTCGTCAATCAAATCAAAAAATGGCAGTACCGCAATCCGCCAATCGACAGGAGAAATCATTGTGAATCCACGTCGTAAAAGCCGCCTCTACCTGGCGATAGTGGTCGTCATGGGTATCGCGCTGACTATCACGCTGTTGCTGTATGCGCTGCGTGCCAATATCGATCTGTTTTATACCCCAAGTGAAATTTTACAAGGCAAGGGGCAGAAGCATGAAAAGCCACAAGTGGGTCAGCGTTTGCGCATTGGCGGGATGGTGATGCCTGGCTCGGTTAAGCGTGATCAGGACAGCTTACGGGTGAATTTCAAAGTATATGATGCTCATGGCGCCATTGATGTGACCTACCAAGGTATTCTGCCGGACTTGTTCCGGGAGGGGCAAGGGGTTGTCGCGCAAGGCGTATTAGGCGAGGGCAATGTTGTCAATGCCAGTGAAGTGCTGGCAAAACATGACGAGAAATACACACCACCAGAAGTGACCGCAGCGATGCAAGAGAACCATCAAGGCCCAGCATCCAACTATAGCAGCCAGCCTCAAGGGGAGAACCGGCCATGATACCGGAAGTGGGTAATTTTCTACTGTGCCTGGCATTAGCGATTTCACTGTTATTAAGCATCTATCCACTCTGGGGCGCTGAGCGGCAGGATAGCCGGATGATGTCGGTGGCTCGCCCGTTAACTTATGGCATGAGTGCGGCAATAACCTTGGCATTCCTCTGCCTGGTGTATGCGTTTATCACCAATGATTTCACCGTGGCTTATGTTGCCGCTAACTCTAATAGCCAACTGCCCGTCTATTACCGTATTGCAGCGACTTGGGGGGCCCACCAAGGTTCACTGCTGTTATGGGTGTGGCTATTAAGTGGTTGGTCGCTGGCAGTGGCCTGCTGCAGTAAGCGGATGCCACCTGATGCTGTCGCCCGGGTCTTGGCGGTGATGGGGATGATAACGGTCGGCTTTTTGCTGTTTATTATTGTTACCTCTAACCCATTTGTACGTACTTTGCCTGATTTCCCCATCGACGGTGCCGATCTAAACCCATTGCTGCAGGATATCGGGCTGATTTTCCATCCCCCTTTATTATATATGGGTTATGTTGGCTTCTCGGTGGCGTTTGCCTTCGCCATTGCTTCGTTGATGGCGGGCAGGCTTGATACGGCCTGGGCACGCTGGTCTCGGCCCTGGACCATGGCCGCTTGGGTATTCTTGACACTGGGCATCGTGCTGGGTTCGGCCTGGGCCTATTATGAATTGGGCTGGGGCGGCTGGTGGTTCTGGGACCCGGTAGAAAATGCGTCCTTTATGCCGTGGTTGGTGGGTACCGCGTTGATTCATTCATTAGCGGTAACTGAAAAGCGTGGCTCCTTTAAAGCCTGGACGGTGTTGCTGGCGATTACCGCTTTTTCACTGTGCTTGTTGGGTACCTTTCTGGTGCGTTCCGGTGTGCTGGTGTCGGTACACGCTTTTGCCTCAGACCCACAGCGCGGGATGTTTATTCTTGCTTACCTGGTGATTGTTATTGGTGGTTCACTGCTGCTGTATGCCGTGAAGGGCGGGCAGGTACGTAGCCGGGTACAGCATGAGGTTTTCTCACGGGAAACCTTTTTACTGGGTAATAACGTCTTGTTGATCGCCGCCATGTCCGTGGTGCTGTTAGGGACTTTATTGCCACTGGTACATAAACAGTTAGGTCTAGGCAGTATTTCTATTGGCGAGCCCTTTTTTAACACCATGTTTACCTGGCTGATGGCACCCTTTGCGTTGTTATTAGGCATCGGGCCACTGGTTCGCTGGCGACGTGATGAACCAGGCAAGCTTTGGCGACGTCTTGGATTGGCGCTGGTGGTGACACTGCTGTTATCGGTTCTACTTCCTTGGTTATTGCAAGACAGCATTGCCGGGATGACCGTAGTTGGCTTGGTGATGGCGTTCTGGGTGATCCTGTTAACGCTGCTGGAACTGCATGAGCGGGCCACCCATCGCCATGGTTTCTGGCGCGGTTTGCGCTGTCTTCCGCGCAGCCATTGGGGCATGACCTTGGGTCACTTGGGGGTCGCGGTGACGGTGATCGGTATTGCATTTAGCCAGAATTACAGCATCGAACGTGATGTGCGCATGCGCATGGGTGATAGCGTGGAAATTCGTGACTACCGCTTTACCTTCCGTGATGTGCATGACATCCGAGGGGCGAATTATACCGGTGGTGTCGGGATTATTGACGTCACTCGTAACGATCAACCAGAAGCGACCTTACGGGCGGAAAAGCGTTACTACAATACCGCGCGTAGCATGATGACGGAAGCGGCCATTGATGGTGGCCTGACGCGTGACCTTTATGCGGCGTTAGGTGAGGAGCTGGATGATGGCTCTTGGGCGGTACGCCTTTACTATAAGCCTTTTGTGCGCTGGATCTGGTTTGGTGGCCTATTTATGGCATTGGGTGGAGTGTTGTGTCTTCTTGACCCACGTTACCGTATCAGTAAACAGCAAAAGCTTGCCGAGAACAGCGGGGAATAGCCATGAGACGTAAGTTACTTTTTATCCCATTAATTATGTTTCTTTTATTGGCACTGGCGCTGTTGTTGCAACTAATGCGTAATGCCGGAGGGGAGGAACCTACCCTGCTGGAGTCGGCATTGATTGGCAAGCCGGTGCCGGTGTTCAAGCTTGAATCTCTCGAACATCCTGGGCAAACCTTTGATCAGGCGGTGTTGCATAAGGGTAAGCCGATGCTACTCAATGTTTGGGCCACCTGGTGCCCTACTTGCCGGGCGGAACATGAGTATCTCAATACGCTGGCTGCCAAGGGGGTACGTATTGTCGGTTTGAATTATAAAGATGACCGTAGTCAAGCAGTACGTTGGTTGCAGCAGTTGGGTAACCCTTACGCCCTGAGTTTATACGATGGTGACGGTATGTTGGGGTTAGACCTGGGGGTTTATGGTGCGCCAGAGACCTTCCTGATCGACGGCGAGGGGATTATTCGCTATCGCCATGCAGGTGATATGAACGAACGCATCTGGCAGCAAGAGGTGTTACCCCTGTATCGGAAATTTGGGGGGGATGCATGAGATTCTCCACCTGGCTGATGGCGCTGTTTCTGAGCTGGAACGCGTTTGCGGCGATCGACACCTACCAATTCGACTCCCTGGAACAGGAACAGCAATATCGCCAATTGACAGAACAGTTACGCTGCCCAAAGTGCCAGAACAATAGCATTGCTGATTCCAATGCCATTACTGCGGCGGATATGCGTACCAAAGTGTATGAATTGATGCAGCAGGGGCAAAGCAAACAGCAAATCATCGATTATATGGTCGCGCGCTATGGCAATTTTGTTACTTATGATCCCCCGGTAACGCCTGCGACGTTGATCTTGTGGATTGGGCCACTCTTGCTTGTCTTGATTGGCGGCAGCGTGGTGATCCTGAAGGCCCGTCATCGTCGCGGCGTTGAGGATAAACCAGAATTATCGGACTTGGACCAGCAGCGTCTTGCCGGGTTGTTGGAAGAGCGTGACAGGAAGAAAACCTAATGACTTTTTGGTTGCTTATCATAGTGTTGTTAGCGGGTGCAGCCTGTTTGCTGGTGGTGCCGGTACTACGGCGCGGTAAAGTGAACGAGGCGGTTAATCGAGATGCCTTGAATAAAGCGCTTTATCAGCATCATCTTGATGAACTGATGCAGGATGAAGCATTAGGCGTGGTGGCTCAACCCAGTGAACTGATAAAGGAATTACAGCAGAACCTGTTACAGGATATACCCGAGCAACCGCCAGTGCAGGGCAGTGCTATCAGCCGCTGGGCGTTGGTGCCCGGTGTGGTATTGCTGGTCGTGGTCGCGGTTGGTTTTTATCTGAAAACCGGAGGATTGACTCAGGTGGCGGCTTGGCATCAAGTCGAGCAGCAACTGCCACAGTTGCGTGAGCGAGTGGCTGATGAGCAGGCTAACCCGTTGAGTACCGAAGAGATTGCTCGTCTTGGTCTGGGACTACGCACCTCCTTACAGTATGATGACCGCAATATTAACGACTGGGTTTTACTTGGTCGCATTGGTATGGCGTTGAATAACGCAACCACCGCCACACAGGCTTTTGCTCATGCTTACCGTCTGGCCCCAGATAATATGGACGTGCGCTTGGGTTATGTTCAAGTGTTGATGCGTTCAGGCGATCCGGCTGACAATAAACAGGCGACAGAGATGTTGCGCAAGATGGTGGCAGAAGATCACTCTAATGTGCAGGTGCTGAGTCTGCTGGCATTTAATGCTTTTGAACAGCAAGATTACCCGCAAGCCATCAGCACATGGCAGTTAATGTTAAAATTGTTGCCAGCTAACGATACGCGAACAGAAATAATAAAACGCAGTATGGAGCAAGCAAAACGTCAGATGAGTGGGCAACTGGGTAACATTGCTGTTAATGTTACCTTGTCGCCAGAAGCCGCGAAGGCCTTACCTCCACAGGGAACGCTAATGGTTTCGGTCACTGATGGGGAAAATCCGCAGCCAGTGGCGGTTAAAAAGTTGGCTCTGAGCCGTTTCCCGCTGTCATTTACGTTGGATGACAGTGACGCTATGATGCCAGAACGCCAGCTTTCGGCTCTGCAGCAGGTGAAGGTGCATGTTCGCCTTTCCGGTGATGGACTGGCTACCCCGCAACCGGGGGAGTGGTTTGGTGACAGTGAGTTGCAGGCAGTAAGTGATAAGGAACCGATCAGCGTTCAGATAGACAAGCAGGTTCCCTGACAAAAAATCAATGGTTTTGATGGAGAAATATATGAATTTTCGCCTGACTGGATTGGCTTTTGCAACGGTGCTGTTAGTTGGATGCGCCAGTTCGTCCAGTAGTGATCCTCAAGGACGCTCCGATCCGCTGGAAGGTTTTAACCGGGCGATGTTTAACTTCAACTACAATGTGCTGGACCCGTATGTGGTGCGCCCAGTGGCAGTGGTATGGCGAGATTATGTTCCCACCCCGGCGCGTAATGGCCTGAGCAACTTTACTGGCAACCTGGAAGAGCCAGCCAGCATGGTGAACGAGTTTCTGCGTGGTAACCCCTATCAAGGCATGATCCACTTCAACCGCTTCTTCTTGAATACCTTGTTGGGAATGGGGGGCTTTATCGATGTCGCAGGAATGGCTAACCCGAAACTGGCACGTGAAGAGCCACGCCGTTTCGGTAGCACGCTAGGGCATTATGGTGTTGGTTATGGCCCGTATGTCCATTTGCCGGTCTATGGCAGCTTTACGATACGTGAAGATGGTGGCGATTGGGCTGACAGCGTTTACCCGGTGCTGAGCTATCTCACTTTCTGGATGTCGGCGGGCAAATGGGTGGTTGAAGGGGTTGAAACCCGTGCCCAGTTGTTGGACTCTGACGGACTGCTGCGCAACTCCTCTGATCCTTACCTGATGGTGCGTGATGCCTACTTCCAGCGCAACGACTTCCTGTCGCGCGGCGGAAAACTTCAACCGCAAGTGAACCCAAATGCCAAGGTAATTCAGGGCGAGTTGGATGAGATTGACTCTGCTCCGTAGGTGTTTGACGATTTCATTAACAAATGATACGGTTAGCTTAAGCTATTGAAGTAAAGGTATAAACAGTATTCTATCTTTTTGAAGGCTCCTGGATATCAGGGGCCTTTGTCATGATGTAGAGGGAGAACGTGAATATGGATCTACTGTCTGCGGGCAATGTCCCTTTTCTCACGGCCCTGTGTCTGCTGCTGATTATTGGTGTGTTGGAAATGCTGGCGGTGTTCATTGGGGCTTCATTGACCAGTCATATTGATGCAACATTCAATGCTCATTCAGACATTACTTTAGGTGAAAATCTATTTTCTCATGCTTTGGGCTGGTTGCATGTTGGGCGGCTGCCATTTTTAGTGATTATCGTTTTGTTTCTTGGGGGATTCTCCTTAACAGGGTTAGTGCTGCAATGGTTTGCTGGCGGAGGTTTACCTGTTTGGATAGCGGTTGTTGTCGCTTTTATTAGCAGCCTGTTTTGTGTGCGCTGGTTTGGACGAGGGATTGCCCGTTATTTGCCACGTGATGAAAATAGTGCTGTTTCTACAGAAAGTTTTGTTGGGCGGATAGCCATTATGGTCGGGGCTACTGCGACTGCGGGTTCCCCATCTGAGGCCAAACTGACAGACCAGCATGGGCGCATTCATTACATTCTGATTGAACCAGACGAGGCGAGTGTCGCTTTTTCCCGCGGGGAAAAGGTCTTGGTCACGGCGCGTATATCTGGCTCACTTTTTTATGGTACTGCAAATCCTTGGCCGGATTTGTTATGAGAATAGTCTGTTAATGGAATCATTTTAATAACCCTGAAGGAGGAATAATCTAGTGATAATTAATGATAATATTATTTTTTGGGGAGGGATGGCAGGTGGCATTCTTCTGGTTTTTCTTATTATTGGACTGATTTTTTCACGTTTGTATAGACGTGCTTCTGCTGAACAATCCATGGTGCGTACCGGGCTTGGGGGGCTTAAAGTCGTTTTAAGTGGTGGTGCCATTGTTCTGCCGGTGTTTCATGAAATTATCCCGATTAATATGAAAACGCTGAAGTTGGAGGTCAGCCGCGCGATGCGTGATAGCTTGATCACCAAGGACAGAATGCGGGTGGATGTGGTGGTGGCATTCTTTGTTCGCGTGCAGCCAACCATTGAAGGGATTTCTACTGCGGCGCAGACCCTCGGCCAGCGTACCTTGTCACCGGAAGATTTACGTCAACTGGTGGAAGACAAATTTGTTGATGCTTTGCGCTCTACTGCAGCGCAGATGACTATGCAGGATCTGCAGGACACCCGGGAAAAATTTGTTCAAGGGGTGCAGAACACTGTAGCTGAAGATTTGGCTAAAAACGGTCTGGAACTGGAAAGTGTGTCACTGACTAATTTTAACCAAACCTCCAAAGAGTATTTCGACCCTAATAATGCCTTCGATGCAGAAGGGTTGACTAAACTCACTCAGGAAACCGAGCGTCGTCGTCGTGAGCGTAATGAGGTTGAGCAGGATGTGGAGGTGGCGGTTCGTGAAAAAAACCGCGATGCCTTATCCCGTAAACTGGAGATAGAACAGCAAGAAGCGTTCATGTCATTGGAACAGGAACAGCAGGTAAAAACTCGGAGTGCGGAACAGAATTCGCGGATTGTCACGTTTGAAGCAGAGCGTCGGCGAGAGGCCGAGCAGAGTCGTATCTCCGCTGAGCGCCAGATTGAAGAGTCAGAAATTGAGCGTGAACAGGCAATACGAGCTCGTAAAGTGGAAGCGGATCGTGAAATCCGGATTAAAGAAATCGAGCAGAGTAAAGTGACTGAAATGGCGGCCATTGAGCAGCAAAAAGTGACAGAAATTGCTGAACAGGATAAAGCGATTGCCATTGCATCCAAGTCGGAACAACAGTCCCAGGCGCAGGCTCGTGCCAACGAGGCGCTGACCGAAGCAGTAAAAGCGGAGCAAAACGTTGAAACCACCCGCCAGACAGCGGAGGCTGATCGTGCTAAACAGGTTGCTTTGATTGAAGCTCGTCAGAAAGCGGAAACCGAAGCGATGCAACTAACGCTTAAAGCGCGTGCAGAAAAAGAAGCCGCAGAATTACAGGCTGCCGCTATTATCGAATTGGCCGAGGCAGCACGTCAAAAAGGGCTTGCCGAGGCAGAAGCACAGCGTGCATTCAATGATGCAGTTAATATGCTTTCTAACGATCAGACTAGCCTGAAGTTTAAGCTGGCATTACTGCAAGCAATGCCTGCGATCATTGAAAAATCAGTAGAGCCGATGAAGGCGATAGAGGGTATCAAGATTGTACAGGTTGATGGGCTAAATCGTTCGAATATGGCTGCAGGTGTAACAGCCTCTTCAGGGGGGAATGCTAATCTGGCAGAACAGGCATTATCTGCCGCCCTTTCTTACCGGACTAATGCCCCTATTATCGACTCTTTGCTGCAAGAAATAGGGATTAATGGCGGGTCGTTGCAAGCGCTAACTGCCGCTTTACCACAAACACAACCTGCAGTGCTGCAGGAAGTAGAGAAAACAGCAGAGAAAATAGCCTCTGGGCTTGAACCTTCGTCGGAACAAGAAATATCGATAGTCAACCCAAAGCCAACTCCACGGAAGTTACAGGCAGGGGCCGAGGTAACGACGTCTCCAGAGCTTGATTAATCCCAGGTGATGAGTGAATAGTCAGCCGCAAGTGCTGATTTATCGATATAAAAAACGGCGGATAATCCGCCGTTTTTTTCTGTACAGCACCTTAAGAACTATTAGAAACGGTAGTTGACTCCAGCACCGTATAACCAGGCGCTACCGTCGGATTCAAAACGGTAAGGCCCTTCGTTGATGGTGACTTTCTGGCCATGCATATAGGACAGCCCGACATCAACCGAGGTGTTTTTATTGAAGGCGTAAGTTGCCCCGGCACTTAACCAGGTGCGGTTTTGGTCTGGAATAGAGATACTTCGGTTTTGGGCGGGTACCGGGCTTTGGTCAAAGGCGATACCGGTGCGGAAGGTCCAGTTATCGTCATGGAAATAGGTAGTCCCGATCGCCATGCGGTAAGCATCGCGGAAGCCTTCATGCTTGTAGAACAGCGTATTACCGCCACTGCCAGTGGCTTTCAGTTCTTGGAACTGACTCCAACTGGTATAGGTCATGTTGTAGTGGACTGCCCATTGTGGTGCCACTTTGTGATAAGCAGAGAGCTCCCACATTTCGGGTAAATTCAAGGTGAGATAACCCGGGATGGTATTACCGTCAGTCCCCATTGGTAATCCGAGCTGCTGCAATAGGCCATTGTATGCCGATGGCAGTTGACTGCTGTAGTCACCATCAAAATCTATTTTTATTTCAGAACGATAAGTGAAGCCAAAACGGTTGTTCTCATCCATTTCATACAGAATACCGGCATTCCAGCCATAACCCCACTTGCTGCCTTCCAGATGAGAAATTTGCGTATTAGCAGGAAGTTGCGCAACTTGGCCAGCTAAAGCGTGCGGTAGTTTCCCGGAACCGGCGATCAGTAACGGTAAATCACCGGCGTGCCGCTCAATTTTGGCGTCAGCATACACGGCGTCAAAGCCCAAGCCGAAGCTGAAATTCTGATTCAGCCGATAAGCAGCACTTAGGTTTAGATTCAGTGTCGTCAGCTCGGTGTTTCCCCCAACGGAGCCCGCGGGGTAATTGTCACTATATTCCGTCGACAAACCGTAGTTGCTGGTGACGGAACCACCGACTGCCCATTGGTCGTTCAGTGGCTGAATATAATGCAGATCTGGCACCCAGGCGGTTGGGGCGATATCTTTGGCATCAAGGCTCTGCCCGGAAGGTGACCTACCGGTGATATTGACATCAGGGTCGATAAATACGGCACCACCAGAGATGATTGGGCTGCTAAACATCATCATGGTTGCCGGGTTCCGGCTTGCTGACGCAGCGGTATCAGCCACTGCACCTTCACCAGAATAAGCGCGGCCTAAACCAATGGCAGAAAACTCGTTCAATTGGAATCCGGCAGCGTAGATATTGGAGGAGATAATTGCCACTGCAGCGGCAAGCGCTGATTTAGCGAACAGGTTTTTCTGGCTCATGACCAAAACCTCGTCTTATAGGTTTATTATTTGAATAATGTTACACGGTGTAACACCGAATGTACCAGTGTAATAGTCCATTGCCATATCGACAAATCGGACCAGTGCTGAATTATAAGTCTGATTTATTAAAATAGCGCAATGTTGACGGCCAAATGTTGCATATATGATCTCAAAAAAGAGATCTGTACTGCAAAAAAGGGGCTTATTTTAACCGGTGATGGTTATTTAACCAGGGAGCGACTTGGCCAGATTGAACCTGTTCAATGCGCTATTTTGCGACAGAACAATAATTGTGAGTTCTGGTACGCTATTTGCCAGTTAAAAATAGAGATGAAAAGTAAATCTAGTGATTGGTGGGTCTGAAGCGTAAAATAGCGCTAATAACTTGGCGAGAGTTAACAGAATCAAATAACTATTTATCCGCATGCAATATGCGGTTTGTGAGGAGGTTTACGTTATGTCAGATGCAATTAACAAATGTAGTGCTCAGGAAACTGCGGCTTGCTGCTGTGTGGATGTCGGTACAGTGATGGATAACACAGATTGTACCGCCTCTTATAGCCAGGTGTTTGCCACCCAACCTGAGGCAGAAAAAGCGTTGGCGGCATTGACAGAGAAAGCGCGTAGCGTTGAGTCTGATCCTTGTGACATTAGCAGCCAGATCAAACCGGTTGAAGGTGGCGTGCAACTGGATGCTGATTTTACTTTTACCTGCCAGGCAGAAACGCTGATTTTCCAACTCGGATTACGTTAATTCCATAGTTCTATCCGCCTAGACAAGAGCAGACTCCCTGGTCTGCTCTTGTGCCCCAAGCGCCTGCGTTATTCAACGTATTAGTAATCCTACTTCTGACCATGTTCCCGGAAGCTTGCCGAAAGGTCGTATTTAAATCGGCTTATGGCGGGATTTGTCATTCAACTTACTGGTTATGGCTTGAATTACCTGGCAGGAAAGTTGCTGCTGCTCGCAGTTTTCACCGCTCCCCCTTTGCCAAATGTGGCTATCTGGTTAACAATGAGCGGGTCAGGTCAGACCTCTTTGATTCGTTGTGTCAACGGCCTCTCTTTAGGAGTGTTTATGAATAAGGCATTGCCGCTGGTTACTGCTTCTGGTGATCGTATCGCCATTGTTCAGGGTTTACGTACCCCTTTCGCTAAACAGGCTACGGCTTATCACGGTGTACCGGCGGTCGATCTGGGCAAAATCGTGGTCAGTGAATTGCTGTTTCGCAGTGGTATCGATCCGGCATTGATTGACCAACTGGTTTTTGGGCAGGTGATACAAATGCCTGAAGCCCCCAATATTGCTCGGGAAATTGTGCTCGGCACCGGAATGAGTGTCCACACAGATGCCTACAGTGTTTCACGCGCCTGTGCAACCAGCTTCCAGGCCATTGCCAATGTGGCAGAAAGTATTATGGCGGGTAGCATCAGCATCGGTATTGCTGGTGGGGCGGACTCCTCATCGGTATTGCCCATCGGTGTCAGTAAGGCACTGGCTCGCACCCTGGTGGATGTTAGTAAAGCTCGTACGCTATCACAACGGTTGAAACTGTTTAGCAAATTAAGACCCCGCGATCTGATGCCCGTGCCCCCGGCGGTGGCAGAGTATTCAACAGGGCTGCGTATGGGGGATACTGCCGAGCAAATGGCGAAAACCCATGGTATTACGCGTGAACAACAGGATGCATTTGCACATCGTTCCCACCAATTAGCCGCCAAAGCATGGGAGCAGGGGGGGCTGCGGGATGAGGTGATGGTTGCCCATGTACCACCCTATAAGCAGCCTTGCGATGAAGATAACAATATCCGCAAAGATTCCACGCTTGAGTCTTATGCCCGCCTGAAACCAGCGTTTGATCGCAAACACGGCAGTGTGACTGCGGCGAATAGTACCCCGTTGACCGATGGTGCCGCTGCTGTCCTGATGATGAGTGAATCTCGGGCCAGAGAGCTGGGTTTGCAACCGTTGGGCTACCTGCGTAGTTTTGCCTTTGCTGCCATTGATGTTAGGCAGGATATGCTGCTTGGTCCCGCCTATGCTACCCCACTGGCCTTGGATCGAGCGGGTATCACACTGGCTGATCTTACACTGATAGATATGCATGAAGCTTTTGCCGCGCAAGCCCTGGCCAACTTGAAGATGTTTGCCAGTACTGAGTTTGCTCAACAGCAACTGGGGCGTGAACAAGCGATCGGTGCAGTCGATATGGATAAGTTTAATGTGTTGGGGGGCTCAATAGCTTATGGTCATCCCTTTGCAGCAACCGGGGCTCGTATGATCACTCAGACGCTACATGAACTAAAAAGACGCGGTGGTGGGTTGGGATTGGTTACTGCTTGTGCGGCCGGTGGATTAGGTGCTGCGATGATTGTGGAGGTGGAATAATGAGCTTAGATCAGACCTTGCTAGAGCAGCCAGCCCAGCCTTCAGCGTTTCATTTGACTCTGCGACCTGACGATATTGGTGTGATTACCATTGATGTACCCGGGGAAAAACTTAATACCCTGAAGGTTGAATTTGCCGAACAGATCAGTCAGGTGTTATTGGCTGCGCAACAGCACACGGGGCTGAAAGGTTTAGTGATTCTGTCTGGTAAAGCGGATTCGTTTATTGCAGGTGCCGATATCACCATGATTGCCGCCTGTCACAGTGCTAAAGAGGCAGAACAGCTGTCACAGCAGGGGCAGCATCTATTGGCGCAGATTGCGGCGTTTCCGGTACCGGTAGTGGCTGCTATTCACGGCGCTTGCCTGGGCGGGGGCCTGGAGTTGGCACTGGCTTGCCATAGCCGTATTTGTTCGCAGGATGATAAAACAACCCTCGGCTTGCCGGAAGTTCAGCTCGGCCTGCTACCAGGTTCGGGGGGGACCCAGCGTTTGCCACGTCTGGTTGGGGTGGTTAAGGCGTTGGATATGATGCTGACAGGGCGACATATCCGCCCCGCACAGGCCCTGCGAATGGGGTTGGTCGATGATGTGGTGCCCGCTGCTATTTTGCTGCAAACGGCCATTGAGCGAGTCAAACAAGCGGGCCAAGCATCGCGCAGGTTACCTTGGTTGGCGCGTGCGTTTAATTTGCCATTAGCCAGAACTTGGCTGCTAAACCAGGTGCGTAGCAAAACCCTAGCGAAAACCCACGGCAACTATCCGGCAGCAGAGCGTATTATTCAAGTTGTGCGCATTGGGCTGGAGCAAGGGGAGAGCCAAGGCTATCAGGCAGAGGCCAGTGCTTTTGGCAAACTGGCAATGTCATCTCAATCGGCGGCATTACGTAGCCTATTCTTTGCATCAACGGCGGTGAAGAAAGAGTATGGCGTTACCGCAACACCGCGTGAGTTACAGCGCATCGGTATTCTGGGTGGCGGCTTAATGGGCGGCGGAATTGCCTTCGTTACTGCTATCCGCGCAGGATTGCCGGTACGCATTAAAGATATCAACGCGCAAGGGATTAATCATGCGTTGAAATATACCTGGGATTTGCTCAGCAAACGGGTGCGTAACAAACTGATGCGCCCAGCAGAGCGTCAGAAAAAAATGATGTTGATCTCGGGCTCAACGGATTATCGCGGTTTTGAACGCGTTGATATCGTGATTGAAGCGGTATTTGAAGATATAGAACTGAAACAGCAGATGGTGCAGGATATTGAACAGTATGCCGCGCCACAGACTATTTTTGCCTCCAATACCTCCTCGTTGCCGATCGGCCAAATTGCTGCCAAGGCGGCCAGGCCACAGCAGGTGATTGGCCTTCATTACTTCAGCCCGGTAGACAAAATGCCATTGGTGGAGGTGATCCCCCATGCGACGACCAGTGACGAAACGGTGGCCACCACCGTAGCCTTGGCACACCGACAGGGTAAAACGGCGATAGTCGTCGCTGACCGGGCGGGGTTTTATGTTAACCGAATACTGGCGCCTTATATTAGTGAAGCCGCGCGCTGCTTGCTGGAAGGCGAACCGATCGAATCGTTGGATAAAGCCTTGGTTGACTTCGGTTTCCCAGTGGGGCCGTTTATGTTGCTGGATGAAGTGGGTATTGATGTCGCCACCAAAATCACCCCGATTCTTAAAGCGGAATTAGGGGCGCGCTTTGCTGCACCAGCGGCATTGGACGCGGTGCTGAATGATGGGCGCAAAGGGCGTAAGAATGGCCGAGGTTTTTATCTCTACCCGACAAATATCCTGCGCAAGTGGCAACGCAAACAGGCAGACAAGAGTATTTACCCTTTGTTGGGGATCACCGCGAAAGTGCATATTCAGCATGCGGTGATTGTTCAGCGCTGTGTGATGATGATGCTTAATGAGGCGGCCCGTTGTCTGGAAGAAGGGGTGATCCGCTGCGCTCGAGATGGGGATATTGGTGCGGTCTTGGGCATTGGCTTTCCCCCTTTCCTTGGCGGCCCATTCCGGTATATGGATGAGCTGGGGGCAGAGAAGATGGTGAAAACATTGCGATATTTGCAGCATCATTATGGCGAACGGTTTACTCCCTGTGAGAGCCTGTTACGTATGGCCGATCAAGGTGAGCGTTATCACCCTTTGTAGTAAGCGCTATTTTTAACCGTAATTTCAATAATAACCGTGGGATAGGGAGGAGTAACG
This sequence comes from Serratia sp. HNCC26DJ244, assembly GCF_057180565.1. Classification (NCBI taxonomy): domain Bacteria; kingdom Pseudomonadati; phylum Pseudomonadota; class Gammaproteobacteria; order Enterobacterales; family Yersiniaceae; genus Serratia; species Serratia sp. HNCC26DJ244. Next base: position 132,527 of record NZ_JBXUGO010000004.1, read on the forward strand.
TCGCGTATTGTGATCTACGTGTGGATGTTAAGCTGTGATGGGTTTACCTTGGTGCTCAAGTGGTGTAAAAACAGCGTTTTCTTTCATACGAACTTTCAGGCAAAATGCCTCACCGCTATGATACCGGCCGTTATTTAAGCTGGGTATGGAAAGGAAAAGTGTCATCGCTATTCATTTTGGTTGGAGTTGGAATTGATAAACTCAACACGGCGATACCATCCTATATAGCGCTATTTTGTCAACAACAGCGGTGCAATATGCAAGTTTTTATTATGCGGCACGGAGAGGCGGCAATGGATGCCGCCAGTGATTCAGTAAGACCCCTGACAACCTGTGGTCGAGATGAGTCGCAACAAATGGCGACTTGGCTGAATGCCAAATCAGTGGATATTGAATGCGTGCTGGTCAGTCCTTATTTGCGGGCCATGCAGACCTTAGAAACGGTACGTGAAGTATTAACCCTGCCAGACGGTGAAGAGGTACTGCCTGAGCTGACGCCGGGTGGTGATGCTGGGCTGGTAAGCTGTTACCTGCAAGCATTGGCGAAAGAAGGGGTTGGAGCGGTGTTGATCGTTTCCCATCTGCCGTTGGTTGGCTATCTGGTTGCTGAGCTCTGCCCGGGTGAATGCCCCCCGATGTTTGCCACTTCGGCGATTGCTAACGTTGAACTGGATGTTAATGGTGCTAGTGGCAAGTTTGTCTGGCAGTGCAGCCCCTCCAATATCGATTCGATGTAACTATTTCTTGTCCCTCTGGTCGTAACAGAGGGCATAGTGACCTGTTGCTGCCGTTGATTTAAATAACGGCGGCCAGATTTTATCCCGTCAACTCTACCAGCACTAATACTGCCGCATTCCCTCCCCACTCTTTTGGGGCCTGGTGAAACGCCAGTACATCTGGATGTTGTGCCAACCACAGTGGCGCCTGTTGCTTAAGAATATGTTTTCCATGACCATGCATTACGCAGGCACAATGGATATGTTCGCGTTTACAGGCGGCGATCATCGCCCCCAGTTCCTGCTTGGCTTGCAATTGTGTCAAACCATGCAAATCGAGAAACAGGTCTGGAATGTAATCCCCCCGGCGTAGCTTCTTCAATTCATAATGGTTATAACCCGGGCGAACATAACGCATGGGCCCCTCAGCATCTAACTGTGGCTGAAATTCATCAGAAAAGTAAAAACTGGCATCCACCTGTTCTTGCAGCAGGCGTTGAGGCGTCACTTTCCTGCTGATTATTTTGGGCTTGGGATGGACGATAGTATCTTGCCGCAACCTTCTGGTGCCCGCGACCGATTCCCTGAAGAGCTGCAATTCGTCTTTGCTCAGCGGGTGACTATTTTTCATCATTAACTCACTGAATATCATTCACTCTATGGCGATAGTTTACCTTGTCGAGAGGTGCTGTCGACGCAAAACTTAATCCGTGAGCCCTTTGTTGCCGTTATAGCTGCTGATTTGTCGTCGGCTTCATGGCAAACTATGCCGATAAATCATGAAACAGCTTGTCTGCTGGAGGGTAAATTGGACAAAATTTTCGTCGAAGAAGCAGTGAGTGAGCTGTACAGCATTCAGGATATGCTGCGTTGGGCCGTGAGCCGTTTCAATGCGGCCGATATCTACTATGGTCACGGAACAGATAATCCGTGGGACGAGGCGGTGCAGTTGGTTTTACCTACGCTGTTCCTACCGCTGGACATTCCTGAGGAGATGTATACTTCGCGTTTGACCTCCAGTGAACGTCATCGCATTGTCGAGCGGGTTATCCGCCGGGTGAGTCAGCGTATACCGGTAGCTTACCTGACCAACAAAGCCTGGTTCTGTGGCATGGAGTTCTATGTTGATGAACGCGTATTGGTTCCACGCTCACCGATTGCTGAACTGATCAATAATCGCTTCAGTCCACTACTGCCCAATCCACCTCGCCATATTCTTGATATGTGCACCGGTAGTGGTTGTATTGCCATTGCTTGTGCGGATGCTTTCCCGGAAGCAGAAGTGGATGCGGTGGATATTTCCACTGATGTCTTGGCGGTGACTGAGCGCAATATTCAGCAACATGGTGCTGAGCATCAGGTGATCCCGATCCGTTCTGATTTATTCCGTGAACTACCGTTGATCCAGTACGATCTGATTGTCACCAATCCCCCTTATGTCGATGCGGAAGATATGTCTGATTTGCCGCAAGAGTTCCGCTGTGAGCCGGAACTGGGGTTGGCTGCCGGGAGTGATGGCCTGAAACTGGTGCGCCGCATACTGGCTTGTGCGCCAGACTACCTGAGCGAGCAGGGTGTGCTGATTTGTGAAGTGGGTAACAGCATGGTACACCTGATGGAGCAATACCCGGATATTCCGTTTATCTGGCTGGAATTTGAAAACGGTGGTGATGGCGTATTTATGCTGACCAAACAACAACTGATTGATTGCAAAGAGCACTTCAGCATCTATCGTAGTTAACCAACGGTAAGGAGCCGGGATGGCAGGCAACAGTATTGGGCAATTTTTCCGTGTTACCACCTTTGGTGAGTCTCACGGCGTGGCATTGGGTTGTATTGTTGACGGTGTGCCCCCCGGCATCCCGTTAACAGAGGCTGATTTACAGCACGATCTGGATCGTCGTCGGCCAGGCACCTCACGTTACACCACACAGCGCCGCGAGCCGGATCAGGTACGCATTCTTTCCGGCGTATTTGACGGGGTGACCACCGGGACCAGCATCGGCTTGATGATCGAAAATACCGACCAACGTTCGCAAGATTACAGTGCGATTAAAGATCTCTTCCGTCCGGGCCATGCTGATTACACCTATGAGCAGAAATACGGTGTGCGTGATTATCGTGGTGGTGGCCGTTCATCGGCACGTGAAACCGCCATGCGCGTGGCGGCGGGTGCTATCGCCAAAAAGTATCTGACGCAAAAATTTGGGGTAACAGTACGCGGCTACCTGGCTCAGATGGGTGAGGTGTGCTGTGAACTGAAAGATTGGCAGCAAGTTGAGCAAAACCCCTTCTTTTGTCCGGATCCCGACAAGCTGGAACAGCTGGATGAACTGATGCGGGCGCTGAAGAAAGAGGGCGATTCTATTGGGGCCAAAGTCACGGTGGTGGCGGAGCATGTCCCCGTTGGCCTGGGTGAACCCGTTTTTGACCGTCTGGATGCTGATTTGGCCCATGCCTTGATGAGCATTAACGCCGTGAAAGGGGTGGAGATCGGTGACGGTTTTGCGGTGGTCACCAAGCGCGGTAGCGAAAACCGTGATGAGATCACCCCACAAGGTTTCCAGAGTAATCATGCCGGCGGTATTCTCGGCGGGATCAGTAGCGGGCAGCCAGTGATTGCCCATTTGGCGTTAAAACCCACTTCCAGCATCATGGTGCCGGGTCGTACCATTAACCGCCAGGGGGAAGAGATGGAGATGGTGACCCGTGGGCGCCACGACCCTTGTGTGGGCATCCGCGCAGTACCGATTGCGGAAGCAATGATGGCGATAGTGCTGATGGACCATCTGCTGCGGCAACGGGCGCAAAATGGCGATGTGATTTCTGACGTTCCACGCTGGTAAGGGTAATAACAATGAAAAAATGGATGTTAGTCATTGCCGCCTTGGTTGCCTCTAGTTCTGCCATGGCACTAACGCCGTGGCAAAAAATCAATAACCCGGTCAGTGGCACTCCCCAGGCTGTCGGTGAATTCTCCAACGGGTGCATTATTGGCGCACAATCCTTGCCGGTGAATTCTGCGGATTATCAGGTAATGCGTACCGATCAACGGCGTTACTTTGGTCACCCGGACTTGGTGGCATTTATCCAGCGACTCAGTCAGCAGGCTAGTCAGAAATCATTGGGAACGGTGTTGATTGGGGATATGGCGATGCCTGCTGGGGGGCGCTTTAGTAGCGGCCACGCCAGCCACCAGTCTGGGCTGGATGTGGACATCTGGTTACAATTGCCACGGCAACGTTGGAGTGCCCAGCAATTACTCAAACCACAACCGATTGATCTGGTCGCGGCGGATGGTAAGCAGGTGGTAGACCGTCTGTGGCAACCACAAATCGAATCCTTGATCAAACTGGCTGCTAAAGACAGTGGAGTGACACGTATCTTCGTCAACCCGGCGATCAAACAGCGTCTGTGTCAGGATGCTGGGTCAGATCGTAGTTGGTTACACAAGGTTCGCCCGTGGTTTGCTCACCGCGCGCATATGCATGTGCGTTTGCGCTGCCCAGCGGGGAGCCAGGAATGTCAGGATCAAGCGCCACCTCCAGATGGTGACGGCTGCGGAGCCGAACTGGCTAGCTGGTTTAAACCACAGCAACCTAACGCTAACCCGGTCAAGACTGAGCCGCCACCATTGCCGCCAACCTGTCAGGCGTTGTTGGATAATCACTTTGCCAAGCGCTGAGCAGGCATAATCTCGCTGTAACGAGCTGAGTTAGGGAAGCCAATGCTACTGCAGCCTTAAATGGCGACGGGTAAATACCCTGCTCTTAGGGTTGCACTGGCATGAATTAGGCATGGATCCATTTTTTAGGCAGAAAACTTATGGATGGGCTGGCGTTAGCTCCCGAAATACTCGGAATACTGTTTTTTGTGGCGCTGTTTGCTGGGTTTATTGATTCAATCGCTGGTGGTGGTGGGTTGTTGACGGTACCGGCATTGTTGGCTGCGGGGGTGCCTCCGGCACAGGCGTTGGCCACCAATAAGCTGCAATCAGTTGGCGGCTCATTTTCTGCCAGCCTCTATTTTGTTCGCCGTCGGGTGGTGGATCTTAATACCCAGAAACTGACGATTTTCCTGACGCTGATAGGGTCAGTGATTGGTGCGATTCTGGTTCAGCACCTGCGCTCTGACTTGTTGCGCCAGATGTTACCCTTGCTGGTGATCAGTATCGGCATTTACTTCCTGTTAACCCCACGCTTGGGGGAAAACGATCGCCAGCGCCGTGTGGGAGCATTAGCTTTTGGCCTGGTCGCTGGGGGCGGTATCGGCTTTTATGACGGTTTCTTTGGCCCCGGTGCCGGTTCGTTTTATGCCCTGGCTTATGTGACGTTGTGTGGTTTCAATCTGGCTAAAGCGACAGCACATGCCAAGGTATTAAACTTCACTTCTAACCTGGGTAGCCTGGTGATGTTTATCATGGGCGGGAACGTGGTCTGGACCATTGGCCTGGTGATGCTGGTGGGCCAAGTGTTGGGGGCGCGTTTAGGGGCACGAATGGTGCTGACCAAAGGGCAAAAACTGATCCGGCCAATGATCGTCGTGGTGTCACTACTGATGAGTGGTAAGCTGCTCTACGATAGCCATGGGGCGGAAATTCAGCAGTGGTTGGCCGGGTATTTTTAGTGGTATTTGAACTTGCGCTGGTACTGCTTAGCTGAAACGTAAAACCCCTTCGGTATATAATGCCTACTTATTTTATGGTTATTTGAGTTTTTTATATGTCAGAGCAACACCAATATTTACAACTGATTGAAATTTTTAATCAATGTTTTAGTGAAGACTATAATACCCGCCTGGTTAAAGGGGACGATGAACCTATCTATCTGCCCGCTGATGAGCAATTTTCCTATCATCGGGTTATCTTTGCCCACGGTTATTATGCCAGCGGGATGCATGAAATTTCCCATTGGTGCATTGCCGGTGCCGAGCGCCGCAAACTGGTGGATTTTGGTTACTGGTATTGCCCGGATGGGCGCGATGCGCAGACACAAAAGCAATTTGAAGTGGTTGAGATCAATCCCCAAGCGTTGGAGTGGATGTTTTGCGTAGCCGCAGGGTTCCAGTTCAATGTCAGTTGCGACAATCTTAGTGGTGATGTTGAGCCGGATCGCATTGATTTCCAGCGGAAAGTGCGTAGCCGAGTGCTGGAGTTGCTCGAAAAAGGCATACCCACACGCCCAGCACGCTTTATTCAAGCACTACAATCGTTTTACCATACGCCTCCGCTCGCCGCTGAGCACTTCCCGTATCCGGAAGATCTTTAGCCAAGTTCATTCAAGTTGCAGGCAGGCGGCAACTGAGCGAAGCCCCAGGAGCTTACACGAGATCGTTCCTGGGGTGAATAAAGGTAGCCAACACCGCTGCAGTTTGAATGGCGACGGGTATTAACTGACGTAACCCATGACCGATTTAAGTGGCAGCCATCGTTATGTCATTTGAATCATAAGCGCGACAAGAGGAAATAAGATGATCGCAGAGTTCGAAACACGCATTCTGGCACTGATTGATGATAGGGTAGAACAGGCCAGCGATGATGAGCTATTTGCTGGTGGCTACTTACGCGGTCATCTGACTTTGGCGGTAGCTGAGTCGGAACAACAAGGGGAGCAGCGTGCCGAACAACTCGACGCACGGGTGCAGAGCAGCCTGGATAAAGCCATCAAGGCCGGGGAACTTTCCCCGCCCGACCAAGTGTTAGTCTTGGAGATGTGGCAGAAGCTGTATCAAGCCGCGTTGCAGGCTAACTAGTCAAACCTCCCGTCCCTTTAATAATTTTCTGATCCACATGCGGTTTGGGTTTAGCGCTGCCAGCATCTGAGCATCGCCAGGTAATGGTTCAGCAAACAACTGGGCCGCCAGGATTTCTGCGGCCAAGGGCGCAGAGCACAGGCCGCGTGAACCCAACCCGCTAATCATAAATAACCCCGAATAGAGCGGTGCTGGGGCAATGGTTTCCCCACCTTGCCGTTGCTGCTGCAAATCACTGTATAGCGCCAATGTGGCGGCATAGTCTGGCACCGCACCGACCATGGGCATATGGTCACGGGTGGCGCTGCGTACACTACAGCGTGCTTGCTGGTCACTGATATCGACCTGCTGCGGCCATGACAGTTGCGGCAGGCAACGCAGCAGGCGTGTACGGTTCTCTTGCTGTTCTGTTTCACTGTAGTGCGTTTCTGATATGCCGCGCTGGTAACTGGCACCGATACAGTGCTGTTGATGGCGCGGGTTGACCGGTGTCAGATAACCTTCGTAACACAGCACCTGTTTTAATGCACTTAAGGCTGGGGTGGTTGGAATATGTGAAACCTGGCCGCGCACTGCATAGATCGGTAGTGCGGCGCAGGGCGCCAAGGTGGAGAGTTGGTGGCCATTCGCCAGGATCACCGTGGCATGTTGCCGTGCTTCGCCATTGGCAAAAAGTAGTTGCCAGCCTTCAGCCAGCGGCTGTAAATCAGTGAGCCGATGCTGATAGTAGCAGTGCAATCCTTGCCGTTGCGCCAGAACCATGGCCTCGGTAGTCAAGTCTGCTGGGCATAGCCACCCTGCCAAGGGGTAATAAATACCACCAACGCCGCTATCAATGCCGCAGAGATGGCTCAGAGTGGGGTGATCAACAGCTTGCACCAAGGCCGGGGGCCAGTCAGTGGCTACTATTTTGGCAATCTTGGCGGCACTTTTCTGGTTATAAGCCAACTGGCTGACGCCGCACCATTGATGATCGAATCTGACCCCTTGCTGTAACAGAGCATCGTACTGGCGGCGGGCGAAGAGAAAGGCGTTGCTGAAGAAGTTTTCTCGCTCATCACCCGAACCATTCAATAACGGATAGAGTGCGCCCTGGCGGTTGCCAGAGGCCCCCGTGGCAGGGCGGGTATCGGCACAATAGAGCGTCACCTTGGCGCCACGGCGTAACAAGGCTAAAGCGGTGAGTACACTGGCGATGCCACCGCCAATAATGGCGATATCATCACGGTTTTTTGCCGCCGGGCGCAGGAACCAAGGGGCCTGATGTGCCACAGTCGGGGTGTTAACCGGTAATTGCCCGGTGAGCATCTCACGTTTTTGGCCAAACCCTTTACTGCGGGTGACATTAAAACCCGCCTGTTGCAATCCGCGCCGCACAAATCCTGCTGCGGTAAAGGTCGCAAAACTCCCTTCCGGGCGGGCAAAACGTGCCATGGCGGCAAATAACGCATCGCTCCACATATCGGGGTTTTTTGACGGTGCGAAACCATCAAGGAACCAGGCATCAATTTGACCATTCATACTACTGTCAAGCTGCGGTAACAAATGATTGATATCACCGAACCACAGGTCGAGCGTGATGCGCCCTTCGGCAAGCAGCAGACGGTGGCAGCCAGGTAAAGGCAATGGCCATTGGCTGCGCAATTCATCGGCGAAAGGGGCCAACTCCGGCCATTGTGCATGGGCGGCAGCCAGATCAGCCTGCTGCAAAGGGAATTTTTCAAAACTGATGAAATGTAACCGTTGCAAGTGGGCCGCAGGGTGGTGGTGGTGGTGGTGGAAATCGGCAAATGCTTGCCACAGGGCAAGAAAATTCAGCCCGGTGCCAAAACCGGTTTCAGCGACAATAAATAGAGCGCGGGGGTGCTCAGTGAAACGTTGCGGTAATCGGTTACCGGCAAGAAACACATAACGGGTTTCTTGTAACCCATCCTGATTGGAAAAATAGACGTCATCAAACTGTTTCGAAACAGGTGTACCCTGTTCATTCCAGCTTAATGCTGCGGGTTGGATGGGGGCATGGCTCACGGTAAGAGGCTCGTTATTCAAGGGATGGGGTGATTTTAACCAGGGGCGGGTAGCGGTGCAAACAAGATGGTATTAATAGAGAATTATTCTGATCGGACTTGTTCGGCGTACAACTGTACGCTAAAGTGCGAACAAAATCCCGAATGTGAAATAGTGGAAGAGGTACCGAATGAAACGTGCAGTGATTACTGGCTTGGGAATCGTCTCCAGCATTGGTAACAACCAGCAGGAAGTTCTGGCAAGTTTGCAGGAAGGACGCTCTGGGATCACCTTCTCTCAGGAGCTGAAAGATTCAGGCATGCGTAGTCACGTATGGGGCAATGTTAAGCTCGATACCACTGGCCTGATTGACCGTAAAGTGGTTCGCTTTATGAGCGATGCCTCGATTTATGCTTATCTGGCTATGCAGGAGGCGATTCAATCTGCTGGGCTAGAGGAGTCGGTTTATCAGAACAACCCGCGTGTTGGCCTGGTGGCTGGTTCAGGCGGTGGCTCACCCCGTTTTCAAGTGTTCGGTGCCGATGCCATGCGCAGCCCACGTGGCCTGAAAGCGGTTGGCCCTTATGTGGTCACCAAAGCGATGGCTTCCGGTGTTTCTGCTTGTCTGGCGACTCCGTTTAAAATCCATGGCGTCAACTACTCAATCAGCTCTGCTTGTTCCACATCTGCTCACTGCATTGGTAATGCGGTAGAACAGATCCAGATGGGTAAACAGGATATTGTGTTTGCCGGTGGCGGTGAAGAACTGTGCTGGGAAATGGCCTGCGAGTTTGATGCGATGGGTGCCCTGTCGACCAAATATAACGACACGCCAGAGAAAGCCTCTCGCACCTATGATGCCAACCGTGATGGCTTCGTCATCGCCGGTGGTGGCGGTATGGTGGTGGTTGAAGAGCTGGAACATGCTCTGGCCCGTGGTGCGCATATCTATGCCGAGGTGGTGGGCTACGGTGCCACTTCTGATGGTGCTGATATGGTGGCACCATCCGGTGAAGGTGCGGTGCGTTGTATGCAATTGGCAATGAGTGGTGTGGATACCCCAATCGATTACATTAACGTACACGGTACTTCAACCCCGGTTGGTGATGTTAAAGAGCTCTGGGCTATCCGTGAAGTATTTGGTGATCAGGTCCCGGCGCTTTCGGCCACCAAGGCGATGACCGGCCACTCACTGGGTGCTGCGGGTGTGCAGGAAGCAATTTACAGCCTGCTGATGCTGGAGCATGGTTTTATTGCACCGAGCATCAATATCGAGACCCTGGATGAGAAAGCGGTGGGCATGAACGTTGTCACCGAACCGACTAAGCGTGAATTGACCACTGTGATGTCCAACAGCTTCGGTTTCGGCGGGACTAACGCGACATTGGTGATGCGTAAACTGGCGTAATCAAGCGCTATTCGCAGTCAATGTATAGAGTTATCAGGCACGGTTTACCGTGCCTGAACTTTTTTTAGCTGTGCTCAGGTGAGCGTAGCGGTTTCCCTCTGATTAAGGCAGTTTGATTCTGCTGAGTCGTTCAACTGCCAAGCTAATTTCACCCGGCGTTAATGCAGAAAACCCAAGCAACCAACCATCACGTTGTGCCGCAGTCGTTTGATACTGCCTGGATAGCGGGGGGGTGATAACGCCCAATTGTTGTGCCTGCCTGGTTAACGCGCTTTCTTGACCCGTGGGTAGCCATACCGTGAGCTGTAAACCCCCACTCGCCGCTTGTGGCGTAGCAATATGCTTCAAATGCTGCTCGATTTGAGTTAACAACCAATCACGACGGCTGTGGTAAAGCTGGCGCATATAGCGAATATGCGCGGCAAAATACCCTTGTTGAATAAACTCTGCCGTTACCGCTTGCATCAATTGGTTGCTATGCCCGTCATACAGGGTGCGTGCGGTAGTGAATGCATTAACTAACGTCGGCGGGACAACCAGATAAGCCAAGCGTAGTGATGGGAACAATGTTTTGGAAAAGGTGCCGACGTACAGCACCGAACCGTGGTTATCAACCCCTTGCAGTGCAGGCATCGGTTGACCGGTGTAATGAAATTCGCTGTCGTAATCATCCTCAATAATCCAGGCATGGTTTTTCCGTGCAGTCTCTAACAGCATCAAGCGCCTTTCCAGACTCAGCGCGACACCAGTGGGATAATGGTGGCCCGGTGTTACGTAGATCAAACGTGGAGCAGGGAGGGCATTATTGGGTTGTAGCCCATCCTGATCGACGCTGACGGGGATGAGATTGGCACCGATACTGATAAAGGCATTTCTCGCCCCCACGTACCCAGGTTCTTCCATCCACACATCATCACCATGGTCGAGTAACAAGGTGGCAATTAACTGTAATGCTTGTTGTGAACTGGTGAGGATGATGACCTGCTGTGCATCACAGTTCACTCCGCGCGTCTGACCAAGGTAACCGGCAATGGCCTCGCGCAGTGGTCGGTAGCCTTGTGGATCACCGTAGCGCAGTAATTGCTCCCCTCTGATGCGTAATTGTTGGTTGGTGATCTGCTTCCATAGTTTCAGTGGGAAAGCGCGCAGTTCTGGTGAGCTGGCGGCAAAGGCTTGTGGTTGTAGTGGGTCCTGGCAACCCCCGGTTTGGACAATTTGGTTACCGCGCTGAGAAAGTTGTAATAACCGAGAAGGTCGAGGCGTCTTGGGCGGCTTGATAATTTTGATTGAAACATAGGTACCCACCCCCACTTTACGCTGCAGATACCCCTCCGCTTCCAGTTGTGAATAAGCAGATTCGACAGTAACACGTGAAATATTCAAATCAGCGGCCAGCACTCGGGATGAAGGCAAGCGTTGCCCGAGAGGCAGTGCCCCACTATGAATGGCATTGCGTAAACTACTGCACACCTGTTCACGTCGTGTTCCTGCAGTGTTTTTTGCCTGTTGAAACAAGGGAATCAGTATCTGGCGTGTCATTGGTCTTATTGTGCTGGCTAAATGGGTCTTATTGATAAGACCAAAATCAGGCAAAATTGTCATTAAATTTTAGCCAGACAGGAGCAATGACCATGGGCGACGTTTCACTAGTGTTAGCTTTTCCCCCACCAACGGCAGCCGAGAGTCAAAACTACTTGGCCGCAAAGCTGAGCTATTACACGGATTCTGCCGATGTGGCAGCAGATCTGCGTAATGGCATTGGCGATATTGTGGTGATCGACACGCGATCCGAGGCTTTGTATGGTGCAGGGCATATCCCCGGGGCAATCAGTTTCCCCCATCGTCTAATGAATGAAACCGCTACTCGCCATCTCGACCGGAGCAAAGTTTATGTGACCTATTGTGATGGCATTGGCTGTAACGGCTCGACTAACGGGGCTTACAAGTTGGCAAAACTCGGCTTGCGGGTGAAAGAGCTGATAGGCGGGTTGGATTTCTGGCAGCGTGATGGTCATCCGTTAGCGCTGGGTGATCAGCCGGGCAGCATGCAAGGTGAAGAAAGTCATCTGGCGTGCGGCTGCTAACCGCATAAGGTTGATTAAATTGGCGGAGTATCCCGCCAATTTGGGTTACTTGTTCTCTATTTACTCAGCAGTGGATAAACGGCGTTGGCGAAGTTTGCGCAACACCGGTGGCAAGATCAAGACGGCGACCGCCAGCACTAAGAGACATTGCGCAATCGGGCTGCTCCACAGAATAGCAAACTCACCGTTACTGATAGATAACGCACGGCGCAGGTTCTGCTCCAGCATTTCACCCAGCACAAAACCCAGGATCAGTGGCGACATGGGAAAGTGCAATTTCCGTAGAATATAGCCAAACACCCCGAGCCCTACCATCAACAGTAAATCGAAGGTAGTACTGTGAACCGCATAAACACCCACTGCCGAGACGGTAGCAATCGCGGGAACCAGCAGCCACAATGGAATGTTCAACATGCGGGTGAACAGACCGATTAACGGAATGTTCATAATCAGTAGCATGACGTTGGCGATCAGCAGTGCGGCAATCAGCCCCCAGACGATATCGGGTTGTTCGGTAAACATCGCCGGGCCCGGGGTAATATTATAGAGCGTTAATGCGCCTAACATTACCGCGGTAGTACCGGAGCCTGGGACCCCCAAGGTTAACATCGGGATAAACGAGCCACAGGCGGAGGCGTTGTTGGCCGCCTCCGGTGCTGCGACACCGCGAATATCGCCCTTGCCGAATGAGTCGCTGTTACCGCTGATCCTTTTCTCTGTCATATAAGTTAGCGCACTGGCGATGGTAGCTCCGGCCCCCGGTAAAATACCGACGAAAAAGCCAATCACCGATGAACGCAGGGTCGGGCCAACGCACTCTGCAGCCTCTTTACGGTTAAACAGCATACGCCCAGTTTTCCGGATCAATTTCTGCCCGCCACTGCTATTTTCCAGCATCAGCAGGATTTCACTGACAGAGAACAAACCGATCACCACCACGATAAATTGAATGCCATCGGAAAGGTGTACGCTGTCGAAGGTAAAGCGATAAACCCCGGTGTTGGCATCGACCCCTACGGTGGCTAAGCCCAGGCCGATCAACGCCGCCAGCAGCGATTTCAATGGGTTTTGACTCATCATGCTGCCCAGGCAAGCAATAGCAAATACCATTAAAGCGAAGTACTCTGCCGGACCAAATGCCAGCGACCAGCGGGCCAGGATGGGGGCAAACAGAATAATTCCACTGATGGCGATCAGTGAACCGAAAAAAGAACTGACGGCGGAGATAGACAGCGCCACCCCGGCACGTCCTTGTTGCGCCATTGGGTAACCATCCAGTGCGGTCATGATGGCGGCAGCATCCCCAGGGACATTCAGCAAAATTGAAGAGATACGCCCACCGTATTCACAACCGATATACACCGTCGCCAGCAGAATCAAAGCCGATTCGGCGGGTAATTTTAGTGCAAAGGCCAACGGCAGCAAGATTGCCACGCCGTTAATTGGCCCAAGACCCGGTAATAACCCGACGATGGTACCGACGAAGCAACCAATCAGTGCAATGACCAGATTTTGTGGTAGCAGAGCCACTTCAAAACCTTGTGATAAATATTGCCAGGTTTCCATCATAGCTCCTGTTAACTTAGCCAAATGCCGAGTGGCAGCGTGACATCAAGTAAATAATCAAAGGCGTAGAACAGTGAAATGCTCATGATAACGCCAGAGATCAGCGCTGCAATCAGGCTGGCTTGGAATAGCATGCCAATACTGAAGGTCAGCAGGGTGGTGGCCAGAGGGAAGCCGAGCCATTCGAAACCCCAGGCATAAAGCACCAAGGTGATGACCAAGACCAGCAGGCGTTGCAGGACTTTATGGTGCGGCCAAGCGATCACTTGTGGCTTACTGAATAACAATAAGGCGGCACACAAGGCCATCAGGCTTAGAATAACCAGCGGAAAGGGGCGTGGCCCCAGCGGTTCATAGCTATATTCACTTTGAATATTCCAGCCGACAAACAGACCAGCGAGACACAGCAACAACCATAAACCGGCAAAAATACGTTCACTCATGGCATGTTCCTGGGTTATTTGGCGAGACCAAATGATTTAGCCATTTCACGGTATTGGTTAACCTGTTGTTTTACGTAGGCATCCAGTTCTGGCCCCGTTAAATTGAATTCAAACAGACCGCGTAAATTACGTTGTTTTTTGAACTCCTCGGTTTCGACCAATTTCTTGAAAGTATCGCTCCACCATTGATATTCGGCCTCGCTCACTTTAGGCCCCATATAAAAGCCACGGATGATAGGCCATACCAGGTTGTATCCTTGCTCTTTAGCGGTGGGAACAGAGGCAAGATCCCCGGGTAGACGTTGTTCAGCATAGACCGCCAGTACGCGCAGTTTATCGCCATTCAAATAGGGCACCATTTCGCTTAGGTCACCGGATACGGCCTGAATATGGTTACCGAGCAGTGCGGTGACCGGTTCGCCGCCCCCTTCAAAGGCGACATAGCGCATCTTGTGAGGGTCGATACCTACTTCCCGCGCTAGCAAGGCTGTTTTCATCCAATCCTGGCTACCAATAGAAGCACCAGCACCAAATACCACCGCGTTAGGATCCTTTTTGAAGGCTTCCATCAGATCGTTGAGTGTTTTGTAGGGGGAATCCGCACGCACAGCAATGGCACCATAGTCCGTGCCTATCGCCGCCAGCCATTTCACATCATTAACGTCATAACGGCCAAATTTGCCTTGTGACAGATTCAGTAACGAACCGCCCGAGAATGCGACAACGGTACCAAATTCTGCTGGTCGCTGGGCGACAATCGCGTTATAGGCCACCGCACCAACGCCGCCGGGCATATAGGTGACGCGCATTGGTTTGCTGATGGCGTTGGTTTCTTGTAATGAAACCTGAAGGAGTTTACAGGTGAGATCAAACCCACCACCCGGCTTGGCCGGGGCGATACATTCGGTACGTCCTGGTGCGTCAACGGCCCAGGTTTGATTGGCAGCTAACAACAGCAGTGCGGCGGTAAAGGTATGAGTCATTATTTTTTTCATGGTTTTCCCTATTGGTTTTATTTCAGTTTGTGATATCGCCACCTGACAGGTAGTTAATATCTTGTTAAAACATTTACCTTTCATTTACCTTTCACCGTCGGGAAAAATTGACAGGATGTGATATGCGTCTCTTGCTTGTAGAGGATCACCCGGAGTTGTCACACTGGTTACAGAAAGCCCTCACCGGACTGGGGTTTGCTGTGGATGTCGCTTTGGATGGTGTGGTTGCAGACCATCTGCTATTAAACGAAAAGTATGCGCTGGTGGTATTGGATGTCGCCCTGCCACGGTTGGATGGTTTTCAACTGTTGGCACGTTTACGTAAGCGTGGTCAGGCATTACCGGTATTGCTTCTGACCGCGCGAACGGAGGTCACTGATCGTGTGAAAGGGCTGAATCTGGGCGCTGATGATTACCTTACCAAACCGTTTGAGCTTGATGAGCTAGAGGCCAGGATCCGTGCGTTACTGCGCCGCAGTGTCGGTATTACGCAACAGGTGTTGGAGTTCGGTGCACTCACTTATCACCATGAAGGTTATTTTGCCTTGGACGGTCAACCGCTGGCACTGACCCCGCGTGAGCTGGCGGTATTGACGGTGTTAATACATCGTCGTGGCCGGCCGGTTGCCAAAATGCAGTTATTTGAACAAGTTTTTACCCTCAATGATCAAGCCAACCCTGAAAGTATCGAATTGTATGTGCATCGCTTACGCAAGAAATTGCTGGGTAGCAATGTGGCGATTATGACCTTAAGAGGGCTGGGGTACAGCCTGGAGTTGTGCAATGAAGTGGTTTAAGGCACCGCGCTCACTGTTTTATCAATTAATGTTGTTCTTCGGTTTACCCTTGTTGGTGCTGGGCAGCGTTTCAATCTATATCCATTATTTTAGCGCCATGAATGCCGCCAGATTAGCCTATGATCGTACCTTGTTGGCTTCCGCTCGGACGGTGGCGGAAAGGGTGGTGGTGCGTAACCAGAAACTGGAGGTGGATGTCCCTTATGTGGTGCTGGATAGCTTCGAACGTAATATGAATGACCGTTTGTATTATCAGGTGATCTCGCCGCAGGGAACTACGATTTCAGGTTATAACGACTTGCCACCGATGCCACAGAAAACCTCTCGTTCCGAGCTTTATCCGGCATTGGTGCATTTTTATGATGCGCAATATCGTGGCCAGCCGATCCGGGTGGCGGCCCTTTTTCAGCCAGTTAATGAAGCGGGTGTTATGGGGGTAGTCACCATTCTGGTGGCAGAAACCTTGGTGTCGCGCCATTATCTGGCACGACAAATGCTGTTAAGCGCGCTGCTCAGTCAGGGGGGCGTGGTCATTTTGACCTTGGCGTTGGCCTTTATTTTACTGAAACAAGTATTAAAACCCTTAGGCAAACTTTCCAGCCTGATGTTGCGCCGCGATCCGGGAGAATTGACACCACTACCCATGGTTTTACCTTGGTCTGAAATGCGCCCCTTACTGTTGGCATTTAACCGCTATATCGAACGGTTACGCTTGATGGTGGCACGTCAAGAGCGGTTTAGCGCTGATGCCGCGCATCAATTACGCACACCTTTGGCGGTACTGAAAACTCAGGTTGGCGTCGCCTTGGCCAGTGATCAACCGGAACAATGGCGTGAGAGCTTGCAAGGGATGAATGCAACGCTAGACAGCACTATTGCGCTCACCGCGCGTCTTTTGTCTCTCTCTCGGCTGAAGAGCGATGGTCAACAGGCTAACCATCAGTTACAGCCGGTGAATTTAGTACAAATATTGCGTGATACCTGCTTTTCATGTTTACCCCAGGCACGCAGTAAACAGATCGATTTGGGGTATGAAGGTGTTGATGCCTGTTGGGTGGCGGGAGAGGCGCTATTGCTGGCCGAATTATGTGCCAACTTGCTCGATAATGCCTTGAAATATACACCCTGCGGCGGAACGGTCACTGCGCGAGTGAGAATGACTAGCGAGTTTATTCAGTTAGAAATTGAAGACAGTGGGCCGGGTATTGCTCAGGAACAGCGGGTGGCGGCCTTGCAACCCTTCCATCGCCTGGATAATGTCGGTGATCAGCCTGGTGCTGGGCTGGGGTTAGCATTGGTGAACGATATCTGCACCTATCATGGCACCCATCTGGAACTCTCCCGAGCTGATTCGTTAGGGGGCTTGCTGGTATCTGTCCGTTTTATCCCTACGGCTCTTTGAACCGCAAAAAAACTGCCTTGCTCCGCGCAATGCGGGCACTGCTCGGCTTCTTGAAACTTGATCCACTTTTCTGTCGATGCCAGCCTGCAACTTAATGGCGCTTGGGTATAGAATAGGGCGATTGCAAGATGATGGGAGATAAACGTGAAGATCCTGGTTGATGAAAATATGCCCTATGCGTTGGAACTGTTTGGGTGCCTGGGAGAGGTGCAGGCGGTTCCTGGGCGGCCTATCCCGCAGCAGGCACTGGCTGAAGCCGATGCACTGATGGTGCGCTCCGTGACAAAAGTGAATCAGGCATTGTTAGCCGGGACGCGAGTCAGCTTTGTTGGCACCGCCACTGCAGGCACCGATCATGTGGATGAAGCCTGGTTGCAGCAGGCGGGGATTGGATTTTCAGCGGCCCCTGGATGTAATGCCATCGCGGTGGTGGAGTATGTGTTTTCTGCCTTGCTGTTCTTGGCAGAGCGGGATGGTTTCCATTTGCGTGATAAAACGGTGGGGATTGTTGGCGTGGGCAATGTGGGCTCTCGCCTTGATGCGCGCCTCAAGGCATTAGGGGTACGTACCCTGTTGTGCGACCCTCCCCGTGCCGAACGTGGGGAGAGTGGTGAATTTTGGCCACTGGAAAAACTGGTGGCAGAAGCAGACATTCTCACCTTCCACACCCCATTGAACAAAACCGGGCCTTATAAATCGCTGCATCTGGTGGATGCCGATCTGCTGGATGCGCTGCCGGATGAGCGGATCCTGGTTAATGCCAGCCGTGGTGCGGTGGTGCACAATGCCGCGTTGCTGAAAGCATTAGAGCGCGGAAAAAGGTTGAGCACGGTGCTGGATGTCTGGGAACCGGAACCGGATCTTTGCGTACCACTACTGGAGTGGGCGGATATTGCTACCCCCCATATCGCCGGTTATTCGCTGGAAGGCAAGGCGCGCGGGACCACACAGGTGTTTGCCGCGTTGGCCCAACACCTGGGGCAACCCCAGGATATTGAGCTGTCGTCGCTGTTACCGGTGGCGGAGTTCAATGAGATCTGTTGCCACGGTCCGTTGGATGAAGGGAAATTAAAACGATTGATTCACTTGGTGTATGATGTGCGCCGCGACGATGCGCCATTGCGCCAGGTTGCCGGGCTGCCCGGTGAATTTGATCGCCTGCGCAAGTATTACCCGGATCGACGGGAATGGTCATCACTGCGGGTACAGTGTGATGACAGTGCCAGTGCTGAACTGTTGCAGCGACTCGGTTTTTCTGTTCGCTAAACGGTGGCGCAAGGTGAAATCCCTGTCGCCATATAAATAGATACTCTGGAGAACATCCCATGTCTGATGGTTGGAACATAGCTCTGCTCGGTGCCACAGGTGCCGTTGGTGAGGCGTTACTGGAATTGTTACAGGAGCGCCAGTTTCCGTTGGGTGAGCTGTTTCCTTTAGCCAGTGAGCGCAGTGCTGGTGCGACGGTTCGCGTTAACGGCAAATCGATATTGGTAGAGAATGCCGAAGGGTTTGACTGGTCGCAGGTGCAACTGGCTTTTTTTGCTGCCGGCAGCGAGGCGGCGGCACGTTATGCTGATGAGGCGGCCAATATGGGCTGCCTGGTGATTGATACCAGTGGTTACTTTGCCTTGGAACCAGATGTTCCGTTAGTGGTACCCGGTGTCAACCCGCAGGTATTGGCGGATTATCGTAACCGCAATATCGTGGCGATAGCCGACAGCATGGTCAGCCAATTGCTGACCGCGATTAAACCGCTGACCGAACAGGCGGGTCTTTCCCGTTTACAGGTAACGACGCTGATGTCAGCTTCATCACGCGGTAAACTGGCGGTGGATGAGCTGGCTGGGCAGAGTGCGCGTTTGCTTAACGGCATTCCTGCTGAACCCGGTATCTTTGCCAAGCAGTTGGCTTTCAACCTGTTACCTCTGATCAGTGATGAACAGGGGAGCGTGCGGGAAGAGCGTCTTATCGTTGACCAGGTGCGTAAAGTGTTGCAAGACGCCGGCTTGCCGATTTCCGTCAGTTGTGTGCAAACATCGGTATTTTACGGTCATGCACAAGTGGTGCATGTGGAAACCTTGCGTCCGCTGACAGTTGAAGAGGCACGCGGTGAACTAGAGCAAGCCGATGATATTCAACTGAGTGAAGATGACGACTACCCGACACAGGTGACGGAAGCTTCCGGGAGTGAGGTGTTAAGTATTGGTTGTCTGCGGCAGGATTATGGTATCCCGGAAATGCTGCAGTTTTGGTCAGTGGCCGATAATGTGCGCTTTGGTGGTGCCTTGATGGCTGTTGAAACCGCAGAACGCTTGTTGCAGGAGCAGATGTACTGATGTCTGCAGAGTCACCCATTCTCCCGCCAATGCTGAAAATTGCGCTGGGGGTTGAATATGATGGTAGTCGTTATTATGGTTGGCAGCGCCAGCAGGAAGTCACCAGTGTGCAGGCTTGCCTGGAGCAGGCGTTAAGTAAAGTGGCCGATGCGCCAATCAGCGTATTTTGCGCCGGGCGTACTGATGCCGGGGTGCATGCCACAGGGCAGGTGGTGCATTTTGAAACCACGGCGCGTCGTCAGGATGCTGCCTGGACAATGGGCGTCAATACGCATTTGCCGCCAGATATTGCGGTGCGTTGGGTTCAGGGAGTGAGCAGCGATTTTCATGCGCGTTTCAGTGCCACCGCGCGCCGCTATCGCTACATCATCTATAATCATCGCTACCGTCCGGCGATTATGCAGCAGGGGGTAACGCATTTTTATCACCCGCTGGATGCTGAACGGATGCATCGCGCCGCCCAGGCTTTATTGGGTGAGAATGACTTTACCTCATTCCGTGCAGTGCAATGCCAGTCACGCACGCCATGGCGCAATGTAAAACAGGTGAAGGTTTCGCGTTATGGTGGCTATATCCTGGTGGATATCAAAGCCAACGCATTTGTTCATCATATGGTGCGAAATATTGTTGGAAGCTTGTTGGAAGTGGGGTGTGGTAACCAGGAAGAGAGCTGGATAGCCGAACTGTTGGCGTTGAAAGATCGCAACCTGGCAGCCGCCACGGCACGGCCAGACGGTTTGTATCTGGTGGCGGTGGATTACCCAGAGCGTTTTGCGTTACCTCGCCCCCCGTTGGGGCCGTTGTTTTTAGCTGACGATTAAACCGTCAGATAGTAGATAGATAAGTATTTAGTACTGGGTAGCGTTACCCGGTTAAAATGAGAGAGTTTATGGACGTTATCAAGTTTATCATTGATTTTATTCTGCATATTGATGTGCATTTAGCCGAGTTGGTGGCGCAATATGGCGTCTGGGTTTATGCCATTTTGTTTTTGATCCTGTTTTGTGAAACGGGATTGGTGGTTACCCCGTTCCTGCCAGGGGACTCACTGCTGTTTGTTGCCGGAGCTTTGGCGGCGTTACCATCTAATGATCTCAATGTTCATACCATGGTCGCTTTGATGGTGGTGGCAGCGGTGCTTGGCGATGCGGTGAACTATACCATTGGGCGTTTGTTCGGTGAAAAGCTGTTTACCAATCCCAATTCCAAAATTTTCCGCCGCAGTTATCTGGATAAAACTCACCAGTTTTATGAAAAATATGGTGGTAAAACCATTATCCTGGCACGGTTTGTGCCTATTGTGCGTACCTTCGCCCCCTTCGTGGCGGGTATGGGGCATATGAACTATCGCCATTTTGCCGCTTATAACGTGGTTGGCGCACTGGTTTGGGTATTGCTGTTTACTTATGCGGGCTACCTGTTCGGGGATTTACCGATAGTGCAAGAAAACTTGAAACTATTGATTGTTGCCATCATTGTGGTTTCAATTCTGCCGGGTATTATTGAGATTTGGCGCCATAAACGTGCGGCAGCTCGGCAGCAAAAACAGTAAAAGCAACGGTTAACCCGTCAGTTAACGCAGTTTTTTGTCTACAGTATCGGGCCGATATGGTTTAATAAGCAGTATCTATGGTCTGTTTTTGTGAACCCGCCTATAGCCAGAGGTCTGGTGGTGGTTATCGCATAAACAGCGGGCTGGCATCTGCCTGGTTCAAACAGAAAGGTCATCAATGAGCTGGATTGAACGAATTCTTAACAAAAGTAATGTGACTCAAACCAATAAGGTGAGCATTCCTGAAGGGGTCTGGACCAAATGCGCTAGCTGTGGTCAGGTTCTTTATCGTGCTGAGTTGGAACGTAATCTCGAAGTGTGCCCCAAGTGTGATCACCATATGCGCATGTCTGCGCGTATGCGCTTGCATTCCTTGCTGGATCAAGGTAGCGAGGTTGAGGTGGCGAGTGAACTGGAGCCGAAAGACGTTCTCAAGTTCAGGGATTCTAAAAAATATAAAGATCGCCTGAGTGCGGCGCAAAAAGCCACGGGTGAAAAAGATGCGCTGGTGGTAATGAAGGGGACACTTTACGGTATGCCCATCGTCGCCGCTTCGTTTGAATTCGCCTTTATCGGTGGTTCGATGTCTTCCGTGGTGGGTGCCCGCTTTGTGCGTGCGGTTGAGCAAGCCTTGGAAGATAACTGCGCATTGATCTGCTTCTCTGCCAGTGGTGGCGCGCGTATGCAGGAAGCGTTGATGTCGCTGATGCAGATGGCCAAAACCAGTGCGGCGTTAGCCAAATTGCAGGAACGTGGTCTGCCCTATATTTCGGTGTTGACTGACCCGACCATGGGGGGCGTTTCCGCCAGTCTGGCGATGCTCGGGGATATCAATATCGCCGAGCCTAAAGCATTGATTGGTTTTGCCGGTCCGCGTGTTATTGAGCAGACAGTGCGTGAGAAACTGCCGCCAGGTTTCCAACGCAGTGAGTTCCTGATTGAAAAGGGCGCGATCGATATGATTGTTCGTCGACCAGAAATGCGCCGGACTCTGGCAAACATCATTTCCATGTTGACTAACCAACCCCTGCCAGATTTTGATGGTGTTGCTCCGCTAGCCGCAGAGGAAAACCAGGCCAACGCCTAAGGTATGTCAGACCCTGCGTGTCGCCATTAGCGGGGTCGTCGTCACTTTATGGTTATACCCAAGTTCAATCAAGTTGCAGGTAGGCGGCAAAGGAGTGAGTCCCTAGGAGCATAGAAAACTATGTGACTAGGGTGAATGAGAGTAGCCAACAACCCTGCAGCTTGAATGGCGACGGGTATATCACGGAATGCCCTCTTGGATTGACTTAAGAGGCGCACCTGACGGATTTTGAACCTAAAGTCAGTGATAGGATGTATGCAAAACCACCAAACTCCCCAAGCTACGGCACCCCTGAATACGTGGCTCTACTATCTGGAACATCTGCATAGCCAAGCGATAGAACTCGGTCTGGATCGTGTACGGCACGTTGCCGCCCAACTCGATCTGCTTACGCCGGCTCCGACGGTGTTTACGGTGGCCGGCACCAACGGCAAAGGTACTACCTGCCGCACGTTGGAGGCCATTATGTTAGCCGCCGGGTTACGGGTAGGGGTTTATAGCTCCCCGCATCTGGTGCGCTATACCGAGCGGGTGCGTATCCAGGGGGAGGAACTCAGCGAAACGGAACACTGCCGTTCATTTGCCGCTATTGAGGCCGGTCGCGGTGAAACCTCGTTGACCTATTTCGAATTTGGTACCCTGTCGGCATTATACCTGTTTAAACAAGCTAGACTTGATGTCGTCATCCTCGAAGTGGGGCTCGGCGGGCGTCTTGACGCCACCAACATTGTTGATGCTGACGTGGCGGTAGTGACCAGTATTGCGCTGGACCATACTGACTGGTTGGGGTGCGATCGTGAAAGTATTGGCCGTGAAAAAGCGGGTATTTTCCGTGGTGGCAAACCTGCTGTGGTCGGTGAACCGGATATGCCTCACAGTATTGGGCAAGTGGCTGAGGAGCTGGGGGCCCGCTTGTATCGCAGTGGTGACAACTGGGTGTTCAGTGAACAAGGGGAGCGTTGGCAGTGGCAAGGGGAGGGCACCAGCCTGACTGAGTTGCCGATGCCTAATGTGCCCTTGGCCAATGCGGCAACCGCGTTGGCAGCGTTATACTACTCAACATTAGACATTGATGAGAAAGCCATTTTCAGTGGCTTACAGCAGGCTACGCTGCCTGGGCGTTTTCAAACTGTACAGCACAACCCACGGGTGATCCTGGACGTGGCTCATAACCCGCATGCTGCAAGCTATCTGGCGCGTCAACTGGCAAAATTGCCACGTAACGGTGGCAAGGTTCGTGCGGTGGTGGGGATGCTATCGGACAAAGATATCGCCGCTACGTTGGCTTGCCTGAGTGAAGTAGTGGATATATGGTACTGCGCATCGTTGGATGGCCCAAGAGGGGCAAGTGCAGAACAACTGGCACAATATTTAGTGCAGCCACAACAGTTTGATGATGTTGAAACTGCCTGGCGCCAGGCTATGCAGCAAGCAGATATTCAAGATATTGTGATCGTCTGCGGCTCATTTCATACGGTAGCACCGGTGATGGCAGCTATAGACGAGGGGCGGGGAGTGTGAGTGGCAAGTAAATTTCAGAATCGACTGATTGGCACGGTGATTTTGGTCGCCTTAGGGGTCATCATTCTGCCGGGTTTGCTGGATGGCAAAAAAAGGCATTATGAAGATGAGTTTGCCGCTATTCCCCTGGTACCCAAACCCGGTGACTCCCATGAAGCTGACATGATCCCGCCAGCGTCACAACCATTACCTTCTCACCCCCCTGAAGGGGCGGGGGCATTGGTTGAACAGCAGGCAGCGGTAGAAGCGGCAGCCCAACAGGCCGCCAGACAAAATACTCAGCAGCAGCAATCGGCACCAGTTGTGGTGCCTCCGGCAACCAGTCAACCGATTCAACCCTCGCTGCAGCAGGAAACCAAGCCAGCAGAGGTGAAACCCAAGCCAGTGGTTGAACCGAAACCGGAAGTGAAGCCTGAAACCAAACCGCAGCCTAAACCCGCAACCGAAGAAAAAGCACCGGTGGGGCAGGCCTATGTGGTGCAGTTAGGTGCGTTGAAAAATGCCGCCAAGGTCAATGAAATTGTCGCTTCATTACGTTTGTCTGGCTACCGGGCCTATACAGTGCCTTCGACACCGGTTCAAGGGGTGATTACCCGGATCTATGTGGGGCCTGATGCATCGAAGCAGAAATTGCAGTCATCTTTGGCTGAACTCAATGCCATTAGTGGGTTGAGTGGTCAGGTGAAGCCGTACAGTGTTCGTTGATGGGGCTGAACTGCTCTCTGTTGGCGGCAAACACTGAAGGTGAATGGCATGGCGTTCAGGTTTTTTTCGCCGCGTTATATTTTTAATGTGGCGGGAAATCCGCTACGCAAACGTTTTCTTTTTCTGTTAGAATTCGCCGCGAATGAGATGCAAGGGCGATTCATCATTGGAATAGTTCATGGTCTGGATTGATTACGTCATTATAGCGTTGATTGGATTTTCGGCTTTGGTCAGCCTGGTCCGAGGTTTTGTACGCGAAGCATTGTCACTTGTGACATGGGGATGTGCGTTTTTTATAGCCAGCCATTTTTACCCTTACCTTGCAGCCTATTTCACTCGTTTAGAAGATGAACTGGTGCGGAATGGCGTTGCGATAGCCCTATTATTTATCGCAACGTTGATTGTGGGCGCTATTGTTAACAACGTGATCGGTACATTGGTTGATAAGACCGGGTTATCGGGTACTGATCGCGTGTTAGGTGTCTGTTTTGGCGCATTGCGTGGCGTATTGATTGTGGCGGCGCTCCTGTTTTTTCTGGATACCTTCACCACCTTGTCACAAAGTGCGGATTGGAAACAGTCGCAATTTATCCCCTATTTCAAGCCCATCATCACTTGGTTCTTTGACTATCTGCAAAGCACGTCGAGTTTATTACCCCCCTAGCTACCGGGGCGGTAACGGCTTAGAGGAAAAGACAACATGTGCGGTATTGTTGGTATCGCCGGTTTTATGCCGGTAAACCAGTCTATTTATGATGCGTTGACAGTGCTTCAGCACCGTGGGCAGGATGCCGCTGGCATCGTAACGATTGATGCCTATAACGGGTTTCGTCTGCGTAAGGCCAATGGCTTGGTGAAAGATGTGTTTGAAGCACGTCATATGCAGCGTTTGCAGGGTAACATGGGCATTGGCCATGTGCGCTATCCTACTGCAGGCAGCTCCAGTGCTTCAGAAGCCCAACCATTCTATGTCAACTCGCCATTCGGTATTACGCTGGCACACAACGGCAATCTGACGAATGCCCATGAACTGCGCCAGAAACTGCTTGAAACTGGTCGCCGTCATATCAATACGACCTCCGACTCGGAGATCCTACTGAATGTGTTAGCCACTGAGCTTGACCGTTTCCAGCACACCCCGCTGGAAGCTGATAATATTTTTACTGCCATTGCGGCAATGCACCAGCAATTACGCGGTGCCTATGCCTGTGTGGCGATGATTATCGGCCATGGTCTGGTGGCATTCCGTGATCCTAATGGTATTCGCCCGCTGGTGATTGGCAAGCGGACATTGGATGATGGGCGCTGTGAATATATGGTGGCATCCGAGAGCGTGGCGCTGGATACATTAGGTTTTGAGTTCTTGCGTGACATTGCACCTGGTGAAGCGGTCTATGTCAGTGATCAGGGGCAGCTTGCCACCCGCCAGTGTGCTGAAGATCCTAAAAACCACCCCTGTTTGTTTGAGTATGTCTATTTTGCCCGTCCAGATTCGTTTATGGACAAAATCTCGGTCTATAGTGCGCGAGTCCGTATGGGGCAGAAGTTGGGTAAAAAGATTGCCCGCGAATGGGAAGATCTGGACATTGATGTGGTGATCCCAATCCCGGAAACATCTTGCGATATTGCGCTGGAAATTGCCCATATTCTGGGAAAACCTTATCGCCAGGGATTTGTTAAAAACCGTTATGTGGGCCGTACTTTTATCATGCCGGGTCAGCAAGTGCGCCGCCAGTCGGTACGTCGCAAGCTGAACGCCAACCGTGCTGAGTTTCGTGACAAGAACGTGTTATTGGTGGATGACTCCATCGTGCGTGGCACGACCTCTGAGCAGATTGTCGAGATGGCCCGTGATGCGGGAGCCAAACGGGTTTATTTGGCCTCTGCGGCACCGGAAATCCGTTTCCCCAATGTCTATGGTATTGATATGCCGAGCGCCTCAGAGCTGATTGCTCATGGGCGTGAAGTGGATGAAATCCGCAAGATGATTGGTGCCGATGGGTTGATTTTCCAGGATCTGACTGATTTGATCGACGCGGTTCGGGAAGAGAACCCAGATATCACTCAGTTTGAATGCTCGGTGTTTGACGGTATTTATGTCACCAAAGATGTCGACCAAGGCTATCTGGAGTATCTGGAGACATTGCGCAATGATGATGCCAAAGCGTTGCGCGGCCAAACCGAAGCGGAAAATCTGGAAATGCACAATGAAGGCTAATCGCTAATCGGGCTGCTATATTCCGGTTCATTCAAGTTGCAGCCTACATTGCTGCAGCTTGAATGGCGATGCGGGTCTAGCATAGAGCTCACTCACCATCCCTTCTGCTGGGGGGCTGCAAAGTCTACCCCAATTCAGCTATGCTAGCGGCCTATCTCCAGGCAGAGACTCGTGTTATGAAAAAACTCATTGTCGGAATTTCTGGTGCCAGTGGCGCCATCTATGGTGTGCGTTTGCTGCAAGTTTTGCGCAGTGTGGAAGGGGTTGAGACCCATTTGGTGATGAGTCAAGCGGCGCGCCAGACGTTAGCACTGGAGACCTCGTTAAATCTGCGTGATGTACAAGCGCTGGCGGATGTGGTCTATGATTCGCGCGATATTGCCGCCAGCATCTCTTCGGGTTCTTTCAAAACCATGGGCATGGTGATCCTGCCTTGCTCAATCAAAACATTATCTGGCATCGTCAACAGCTATACGGATGGGTTATTGACCCGTGCTGCTGATGTGGTGCTGAAAGAACGGCGGCCCTTGGTCCTCTGCGTGCGTGAAACCCCCCTGCATCTTGGCCATCTGCGTTTAATGACTCAGGCAGCGGAGTTGGGGGCGGTGATTATGCCACCGGTGCCTGCCTTCTATCATCGCCCACAAACCCTTGACGATATCATTGATCAAACCGTGAACCGGGTTATCGACCAGTTTGATATTGAACTGCCGCAAGACCTGTTTACGCGCTGGCAAGGCGTTAATTAACAAATTTACAATTAAATCTATACATTTTTGCAGCGTTGCACTGATTTAGTGCCACCTATGCACCATAATAGTTCTGCTGCACCATGCTTTCATACGGGTGTTTACCCAAGGTGAGAAGGGCTAGACTCAAACAACGGTCTATTTCACCAACCGCGTCCTGTGAGATTCACGCCAGTGAATGGAATAGGTGCAGAGTCAATGGCTTATCGTGTTCTGTAACAAGAAATGGCATGATTGCTGCATCCTTGGTACCGGAAAAAGGTCACCTCTGTGTGGACATCGGAAAAATCTAATCGAGGAATATTATGAAAAATCTTGTTAAGGCTCTTCCCTTAGTGTTACTGCTGGGGGCGATGGGTAGTGCTTTGGCTGCTTTGCCCACGACAATAAAAATTGGTACTGACCCAACTTATGCTCCTTTTGAATCCAAAAATGCGCAGGGTGAATTGGTGGGTTTTGATATCGATTTGGCTAAAGAGATGTGCAAACGGGCGAATATCCAGTGCACTTTTGTCGAGAGCGATTTTGATGCGCTTATCCCTTCACTGAAAGCGAAAAAAATTGACGCAATTCTCTCCTCACTCTCCATTACTGAAAAGCGCCAACAGGAAATCGCCTTTACCGACAAATTATTTGCCGCTAATTCACGCCTGATCGCACCGAAAGGTTCAACGATTTTACCCACCATAGAAGCACTGCAAGGCAAGAGTGTGGGGGTGTTACAAGGAACCACACAAGAGGCTTATGCTAACGCTTTTTGGCAGCCTAAAGGCATCACGGTGGTCCCTTATCAGAACCAGGATTTAGCCTATGCAGATTTAGCTTCCGGGCGTATTGATGCGGCGTTCCAGGATGAGGTGGCGGGGAGTTATGGCTTCCTTCAGCAACCTATGGGTAAGGATTATGCCTTTGCGGGTGAGTCAGTCAAAGATGACAAATACTTTGGTGTCGGTACTGGTATGGGGCTACGCAAGGATGCAACCGAGTTGAAAGCAGCATTGGATAAGGCTTTTGCTGAAATGCGCCAAGATGGCACTTACGATAAATTGGCCAAGAAGTACTTTGATTTTGATATCTATGGTGGTTAATTCTCGTCCTGTCTCATGTTGAAGCCACTGGGTGAGCTTCAATAGGCTGGTATGATCTCGGGAACCGCCGACAAGCTGTGGCGGTTCTTAGCCAATCAAAACAGGATAAAAGAAATGCTACAAGGCTATCCTCTATTGATCTTCGAGGGGGCTCTGGTGACACTGGAGCTGGCCCTCAGTTCCGTTCTGTTGGCGGTGGCGATCGGCTTGTTCGGTGCTGGCGGTAAGCTTTCGTCCAACCCTATCATCTCAACAATATTCGGTGCCTATACCACGCTGATCCGCGGAGTCCCTGACTTGGTGCTGATGCTGCTGATCTTTTATGGCTTGCAGATTGCCTTGAATAGCGTGACGGAGTCACTGGGTTTTGCGCAGATCGATATAGACCCTTTAAGTGCCGGTATTATTACCTTGGGCTTTATCTACGGTGCCTATTTTACGGAAACTTTCCGTGGTGCCTACCTGGCAGTACCGAGGGGGCAAATTGAGGCGGCCACGGCGTTTGGTCTTTCCAAAGGGCAAATTTTTCGCCGTATTCTGTTCCCGGCGATGATGCGTTTTGCGTTACCTGGCATTGGCAACAACTGGCAGGTGATCCTGAAGGCAACCGCATTGGTGTCGATCCTGGGTTTGAATGACCTGGTAAAAGCGACACAGTTGGCGGGAAAAGGCACCTACCAGCCTTTTTTCTACGCCATTGTTGCTGGGGCGGTCTATCTGCTTTTCACCACCCTTTCTAATGGTGTCTTGCTGTGGCTTGAGCGGCGTTATTCACTGGGCGTCAAAAGGGTTGAGCTATGATCGACATCTTGCAACAGTATTGGCAACAACTACTGTGGACTGATGGCTACCGTTTTACTGGTGTGGCGGTGACGTTATGGTTGCTGATTTCATCGGTGGTGATGGGGGGGCTAATGGCAGTCCCGATGGCGGTGGCGCGAGTCTCTTCTGTTCGCTGGCTGAGTCTTCCCGTTTGGCTGTATACCTATGTGTTTCGCGGCACTCCGCTGTATGTACAACTACTGGTGTTTTATTCTGGGGTGTACAGCTTGGAGATGGTGCGTGGCACCGAACTGCTGAACGCATTTTTCCGCAGTGGACTTAACTGCACCATTTTGGCACTGACACTGAATACTTGTGCCTATACCACCGAGATTTTTGCTGGGGCAATCCGTTCGGTACCCGAAGGTGAAATTGAAGCTGCCAAAGCCTATGGTTTTTCGCGCTTTAAACAGTATCGCTGCATTATTTTACCTTCAGCACTGCGTACCGCATTACCGGCATACAGCAATGAAGTGATTCTGATGCTGCACTCGACGGCATTAGCGTTTACCGCCACGGTACCGGATTTGTTGAAGATTGCGCGTGATATTAATGCGGCGACGTACCAACCCTTTTATGCCTTCGGCATTGCAGCAGCACTGTATTTGATTATCTCTTACGTGTTGATCAGTCTGTTCCGTAAAGCGGAGAAGCGTTGGATGGCACATGTTACTCATCGATAAATGGCGGAAATAGTCATGTCTGAAAATAAATTAGCCGTCAGTGGATTATACAAACGTTATGGTGACCATGAGGTATTGAAAGGCGTTTCTCTGGCGGCGAACGCCGGGGATGTGATCAGTATTATTGGTTCATCTGGCTCGGGGAAGAGTACGTTTTTACGCTGCATTAATTTTCTGGAAAAACCCACCGAGGGAAGTATCAGACTAAACAATAAAGATATTTCCATGGTACGTGATCGTAATGGTCACTTAAAAGTTGCGGATAGTAAGCAACTGCAGTGGTTACGTACCCGGCTAACCATGGTATTCCAGCATTTTAACTTATGGAGCCATATGACCGTGTTGGAGAATGTCATGGAGGCTCCTATTCAGGTATTAGGCTTGAGTAAAGCGCAAGCCTTTGAGCGAGCAGTGCGCTATCTGGAGAAGGTCGGCATTGATGAACGCGCGCGGATTAAATATCCCGTCCACCTTTCTGGTGGTCAACAGCAACGGGTGTCGATTGCCCGGGCACTAGCGATGGAACCGGAAGTCTTATTGTTCGATGAACCGACTTCCGCCTTGGATCCGGAACTGGTGGGGGAGGTGTTGCGCATCATGCAAAAGCTGGCGGAGGAGGGGAAAACCATGGTGGTGGTGACCCATGAGATGGGTTTTGCACGCCATGTGTCCAACCACGTTATTTTCTTGCATCAGGGCGTGATTGAAGAGCAAGGCTCACCAGACGAACTGTTCGATCATCCGAAAAGTGCCCGTTTACAGCAGTTCCTTTCCGGGTCACTGAAGTAAACGCCGTGATGGTCATTATTTGAAGGTGGTGTTGGTTAAATGGGTCACCTTTTTGCTGGACCAAAACGTTGAATATTTTGGTCCAGCGACTTGAATGGTAAAGCTCTCAATAAATTCTAACGTTGTGACTGGCGATTAACCACATCATCCAGTGCCTGCTCCAACTCCATAAAGTGGAATTTGAAACCCGCCGCCTCCAATTTTCTTGGTATCGCCCGTTGCCCTTCGAGAACCAGTACTGAGGCCTCCCCCATCAGTAAGCGTATGGCAAATGCCGGGGTACGCAGAAAGGCGGGTCTAGCCAACACATTAGCCAAGATGGCGCTGAATTGCTCATTGTGCACTGGGTAAGGGGCCACCATATTAAATGGACCGGACAGTGAAGGATGGTCCAACAGATAAATGATGGCATTGACCATGTCGTCAATATGGATCCAGGGCATATATTGGCGGCCATTACCTATTGGCCCACCCAAGCCTAAACGAAACAGGGGGATTAACTTTGCCAATGCGCCCCCTTTGGGGGCCATTACAATACCGGTACGTAGCAAGCAGACTCGAGTGTGGCTACTTTGTGCCTGAAGTGCCAGAGCCTCCCAACGCTGGCAGAGTTGATGAGTAAACCCCTGCTGGGGTGGCTCATCTTCGGGCACTACCGATTGGCCCTGATCGCCATAATAGCCCACTGCGGAGCCAGAAATCAGTACCGTAGGGGGGAGGGAGCTGGCCTTGATCAAGCCCGCCAGCCGTTCAGTCAGTTCCCAGCGGCTACGGCACAGGCGCTCTTTTTGTGTTGCACTCCACCTTTTATCCGCAATGGGTTCTCCTGCCAGGTTGATCACCGCATCAAATCCATCCAGAGAACGTTGTTCATCCAGCGAAGACCAATAGCTCACGGTATCACCGAATTTTTCCCGCGCTTTACTGATATTACGGGTCAATAAGGTGAGTTGATGCGAAAGATGCAGAAGCTGCCTGGTGAGGTGGCTACCGATCAATCCTGTTGCGCCGGTAATCAGGATCTTCATGGGCGGATCTCCCTGATAGGTATAAATAGGCTGTTATTCAGAGAGATAATTTATCTCTCTGAATCAGTTTAAGTATAGGAGGGCTCCCGGCAGTAACTCAAGGTCATCGAGACCGAGTCGGCATAACGCAGGGCCAACAATTTATCTATTTCCACTTCAGCATAGGTGACCCAAGGATGTTGTTTCACGATATCGAGCACATCTTGAGTTAATTTTTCCAATAAAGCGAAACGGTTATCTTCGATATGGCGAATGATCGATTTAGTGATCGTGCGGTAATTGAGGGCATCGGCAATATCTTCACTATGACGGGCTTTATCGGCTGGATAGTGAATCACCACATTAACCAGGATATCCTGGCGGTTGTTGATTTCTTCTTCCTTGATACCAATAAAAGTACGTAATCGCAGGTTTTTAATACGGATAATGGCATCGTTTGGCGGAACAGGCATCGGAAGTCCTCTACAGGTCAGTATGTTGCTACCCAGCATAGATGGAAAATAAGGAAAGACAAAACATTGATCACTGTTACAAGATAAACGGCGCTGTTTCAGCCGTGGTTGATACCCTTATGGCGGGTTAGGGCCCTCTAATAAAAATTATCCAGAGCAAGAATTCAATAGTTTAAGAGCCCGAACCAAGCACAGAACGATTTTCTGCTAATGCTAAGGCATGTTGTTGAATCGTCAGTCGCAACCAGCGGCGCAACCGATCATTATGTGTTCGCTCATGCCAGATCTGCATCATGTCGACACGCGGTAGTTCTAGGGGTAAAGGGTAAAGGCGCAATTCAGGATCGCGAGTCACTGCCTCTTCGCCCACTGAACGCAGACAGGTGAGCAATAAGTCACTGCCTCGGATTAAACGGCTTGGTGCAAGAAAACTGGAGAGCCCAGCAACGACGTTACGCGCGAGGCCTTGGCGTTGAAGATAACGATCAACCACCCCATTGAGATCACCAGTTAATGTTGTCAGAACATGCTCGCAGGCTAGATAAGTGTTCAGGTCGAGCCCTTCTTGCAGTAAATGATGACCTGCCGCGGCGAGTACCACAAAATCCTCACTCAGCAAGCGTTGCTGATGAAACGTATCCGGCAGTTGATCGTAGAAACCGGCAATAGCCAGGTCACAGGTTCCCTTTTCGAGTTCTTCCCGTGGTAATACGCCGCGTGTGTTATGGGTGATCAGCACCAGATTGGGCGCCTCTTGTCGCACTATTGGCAACAAGCCTGGCATCATGATCTGCTCCATGTAATCGGTGGTATAGATGTGGATGCGCTCGGCGCGGGCAAGAAAATCACGACCTTCACATTGATCGTAAAACGTCTCAATATCCTCCACCAGCTTTTGCACCTGAACCGCAATTTGATGGGCACGTGGGGTAGGGGCCAGACCGCGTGGCGCTCTAACAAAAAGCGGATCGCCAAACTCATGGCGCAACTTACTGAGTTTATGGCTCATTGCGGGTTGGCTGAGAGACATGCGAACCGCCGCCATTGAGGCATTACGCTCTTGATATAACACGTGGAAAAACAGCAGCAGATTGAGGTCTTTATTGAATATATTCATTTTTTGAATACCTGAAATGAAAGCTTTTAATTTTTAGAATTATAGCGACTCATCTATGCTTATATCCAGTTCACTGATTCAGGCGCAATAGCGCTCAATGGAGATAAATGATGAAAATCCTGATGGTATTGACCTCTCACGACAAACTGGGTAACACCGGCCACAAGACCGGGTTCTGGCTGGAAGAGTTTGCGTCACCCTATTATGTTTTCCGCGATGCGGGTGCGGATATTACTCTGGCCTCACCGCAAGGGGGCCAACCGCCTCTGGATCCGAAAAGCAGTCAGCCAGATGCACAAACGGCGTCTACTCGTCGGTTCGATCAGGACACCACCGCGCAGCACGCGCTGGCGAATACCGTGAAGTTGCAGGATATTAACGCTGACGATTTTGATGCGCTGTTTTACCCAGGCGGCCATGGCCCGCTGTGGGATTTGGCGGAAGATAGCGTCTCTGTTGCTCTGATAGAACAATTCCACGCGCAGGGTAAACCGGTTGCTGCGGTGTGCCATGCCCCAGCCGTATTGCGCCACGCCAAGAATACAGCAGGCCAGCCCCTGGTTATGGGCAAGCAGGTCACAGGATTCAGCAACAGTGAAGAAGAGGCGGTACAACTGACTCAGGTAGTGCCATTCCTGGTTGAAGAGATGCTTAAAGGTAACGGTGGGCATTATAGCCGTGCTGAGAACTGGCAGAGCCACGTCGCAGTGGATGGTTTGCTGATTACGGGGCAAAACCCAGCATCTTCCGATGCAACCGCTGAAGCGGTACTCAAATTGCTCAAATAATGAAAGACGCGAACCACCGCTAATCAAACTGCGGGACTCCATTCACAGGGAATGCCTGTGTCTGAGGGCCCGCAGTTATCTGGTTATTTCAAAAAGTCTTCACGCTGAGGGGTAAAGGTATCCAGCAGCGTTCCCGCCTCCAGACAGACACAGCCATGTATCACATCAGGCTTTTTATTTAAAACAAGGGTTTATTGATATAGTTGCCCTTGAGATGGATAAAATGCTTAATAAAGGTGTGGAGTTTGCTCAATACGAAGTTAAGAAGTACATTAGGAATGCAATATCTGAGTTGCTTAGAGGACGTTTTTGATGGAAAAAATAACATTTAAGATGCGTTTTTTCGCATTTTTTTTCATGGCATTTATTCTTGCACCATTATGTGCTTTTTTAGTATATATATTTTTTTATAATTTAAATGCTTGGTCTGGAAATCCTGACGTTTTAGTTTTTTCTTCGGTCAGCATTTCTGCTGGAGTCATTGCCCCATTATTTTTTATTGTTTTTATTATTATTTCCATACAACCTATATTAAAAGCTCGTAGAGCATCAGATACACTACAAGCGATTTGTTCTAAATTGATTTACCTGTTATTGCTCGTAGGAGTATTGATAAATTTTGGATTCAAATATTACTATACAGAAAAGTTAACTGAACAGGGTTATCTTCGATGCAAAGGTGTACCTAATAGTTCCATGCTCGGAATGGCTGCCAAGTATGCTAAATCAGAAAGTTTGTGCAATTTAAAATAGTAAGTGTAACTTCAATTTAGATGTGGGGAACGGCGACTGTCTAAACAAATTGCTCAAGTAACGAGAGAGACGCGAACTATCGCTGATCAAACTGCGGGACTCCATTCACAGGGAATGCCTGTGTCTGAGGGCCCGCAGTTATCAGGTTATTTCAAAAAGTCTTCACGCTGAGGGGTAAAGGTATCCAGCAGCGTTCCCGCCTCCAGACAGACACAGCCATGTATCACATCAGGCTTTTTATACAGGGTGTCACCAGCGCCCACTTCTTGGGTAACGCCATCAATGGTAAAGCTGAAACGCCCGGAAAGTACGTAGGTCAACTGCTCGTGGGGATGACTGTGCAATGGACCTATCGCGCCCTGGCTGAAGTTGACCTCCACCGCCATCATGGTGCCACCATGGGCGAGGATACGCCGCGTAACGCCATTGCCTAAATCTTCCAGTGGACACTCATTTTTATAGATAAACATAACTTTTCCTCATTACATGCGACAGATCAGGCAAACAGATTTTCAGGTAGTTGCGCCAGATAGAGGGCAGGTTGACCTTCAAAATCTGAAGTGAATAGCACCTGCCGATTGTCCGGGGTAAAGGAAGGGTGCGGGTGGGTTACTTGGCGGTCACCGTTGAGCACACGCCATGAACTGTTATGGGCAGCCAGACGAGCCTGACGTTTCTGCTTGGCATCGAACACATAAAGCCAAGGATCGTTTTCAATGGTATAACCCTGCGCATCTTTAATATCGACTGGCGAGTCGGAACCGTCCCCGACCAACAGGCTACCGTCGTAGTTGCTCATCAGGTGTGAACAAGCAGGCATGGTCATCACAATTTCATCTTTACCGCTTTCAGGATCATAACGGCAGATATTGCGCTCTTGCTGGCCTTTTAAATAGGAAACGTACATCAGCGCTGAGCCATCGGGTACCCAGAATTCATGAGTGCAACTCTCCCCTTCAGCATGGTTCTTCACCTTGCGCATATTACTACCATCTTCATTAATCAACCACATACGCGCATCAACCAGATCGTGTGGCCCTTCATGGCAGAAAGCGACACAATTATTGTGATAAGGGCGATAGATAGGATGGCCCAGCCAGAGGTTATCTTGATAGATGACTCGAGACTCACCACTGTTGAGATCGACGCGTAGCAGACGGCAGTGTGGTTTTTTGGTAAAGAAACTGTGGAAAATTTTCCAATCGGTCAGGGGTTGCCAATCTTTGCGTGAAATTTCAATCCCCACCAGGCTGGTACAATCGCTGTTCGCCACCCAGGTACCGTAGCCGACCCACTCTTCAGGCACTTGATAGATGGTCTGCTCATCGCCAGTAGTCAACTCGACCCGGCGCAGCTGGCGTTCATTTTTTACGTAAAAGAGAAAACGGTCATCGGGTGATAAAAAACCGCCAAAGGTATTATCGCCAGCCCCTTCGGTCAGTTGAACCGCTTGCTGTTTTTGCAGATCAAGCAGGTAATAGTTGCGATTACCGTCAAACTCACCAGCAAATAGCAGCTTGCTGCCGTCATTGGTAAAGCATTTTTGGTAGAAATAATTGCGGTGGCATAACACATCGGGTGGCGTCAAACGGGTGATCTGCGCGCCGGTACCGGCATCAGTTGAATGATGGAAATTGAAATTGAGAACTGAACCTTTAGCCACAATGGCCTCCCTTAATCTTAGCGATAAACTGTTCAGTGAATACCTGCGCGGTTCAAGCTGTTGTCATGGGGCTGCGTGATTTGGCCTATGTGTAAGCTTTGTCTTGCTGCCGCCAGCCAACAACTCGAAATAGCATGGCGATATGAACAGTAACTTAATTATTAAAACATTATTTCATAAAATAAGAAAAAGGAAATCAAATTTACACCCAAGGCCAATCAAGTCGAGCAATTTATGCGAGAGGTATCGCATAAGTCGTTTAGTGCTGTGCCGCCTCAGTGCGGGATGACTGCACTTCACCAAGCCTAGCGAACCGTCATGACATACCGTTCAATCACACTAGGGCCTTGTCGCCAAATCCACCCGTATACGTACTGAGTGACAAATCGATAACTGATATTTTTGTGATTTATATCATATCAATCTAGCTGGTCAAAATGTATAAACTGCGTTCCTTTAAAAATGAAACAGTGGTTTATTTTTGTTTAAGAGAAGAGTAGATGAAAACAAGTAGTCGCATTCCCTCGGGAAAGGAGCATAGCGTCACATTTGGGCATCAATTGGCTTATGGTGGGGGGAACCTGCTAGGCAGTGGCGCGTTGGCAATCAGTGGCGCCTGGTTGCTCTATTTTTATACTACTTTCTGTGGTTTGACGCTGTTGGAAGCGTCATTCATCTTCTCTGTTGCCAGTGTTATTGATGCTATCAGTAACCCGGTGATGGGTTATCTGACGGATAATTTTGGTCAGACCTGGCTTGGCAGGCGTTTTGGACGGCGGCGTTTCTTTGTGCTGATTGGTGCGCCTTTGATGCTGTTTTATCCGCTGCTGTGGATAGAGGGCTTTGGTTTTTGGTACTACCTCTCCACCTATGTGATTTTCGAACTGATTTATACCTCGGTGATGGTGCCTTACGAGACCTTGGCCACCGAAATGACCGATGACTTTGCCGTGCGTTCCAAACTGACGGGTTATAAGGCGATTTTTGGCAAGATGGCCAACTTCCTGGCGGCATTTATTCCTGGGCAATTTATTTTGATCTACGGTAAAGAGTCGGCCACACCGTTCCTCTATACCGGTATTACTTATGGTGTGATCCTGTTTTTTGCTATCGGGACGCTTTATCTGTTCTCGTGGGAGCGCAAAACTGAAATCGTGGCCTCGATACAGCAGAAGAAAAAGTCACTGCTAGAAACACTGGTCAATCTGGCGCGTGATATGCAATCCACTTTCTACCTGCGTGTGTTCCGCAAACATCTGGGAATGTATTTGTGTGGCTTTGGTGCTGAGTGGTTGTTTGCGTCGATATTTACTTATTTCGTGATCTTTGTCTTACAGTATGATCCAGCCATGCTGGCGGGTTTGAATAGCCTGAATGCCATACTGCAATTGGTTTCGACCGCTGTTTTCATTGGCATTTGTGTGAAAAAGGGTTTCAGCAAACCTTACATATGGGCACTGGGTATCGTTATCTTTGCCGTTTGTTGTTACTCATTGCTGCATTTCTTCCATCTGCCAGTTTATATCGCAACCATCGCAATTATCGGTATTACGGTGGTATTTGGCCTGGGTACTGGTGGGGTCTATTACATTCCCTGGACGGTGTACACCTTCTTGGCGGATGTGGATGAGGTCTTTACTGGTCGTCGTCGTGAAGGGATCTATGCGGGTGCCATGACCTTCTCCGGCAAAATCATGCGTTCCATTATTGTCTTCACCATGGGGGCTATCCTTAGCTACTACGGTTTTCAATCGAAATCCCATACTCAACCCGAAACCGCGATTGCTGCTATTTCCTGGGTATTCTTTGCCGGTGTGATTGTATTGGCACTGATGGCGATGGTTTTCAGTAGCCAGATGGCGCTTAACCGCCAAACCCACCAAGTGGTGTTATATGAAGTTGCTCGAATCAAGGCGGGCGGCAAGATCAGCGATATTCAACCCGAGGTGCGTTTGGTGATCGAGAAATTGGTGGGGTTACCTTATGAGCAATGCTGGGGTAACAGCAAAATCTGCCAGAAGATGAATATCACTCCTGAGGTTCCCACGACGTTAAGTCAATCATCCTCAACGGTCTGATTAATCTAAACCGGGGCCTCTCACGACATTAAGGGGCCCCGATAACAGGCTGAAAATATTAGGAAATAGTGAAAACCAAACGGGTGCTATTCTTCATTTGGCAATGTTGAGTTTTTATCATCGGTTGGCAGCGTTGTTTACTGCCTATTGGCATAAACCGCACTATATTTGTCATCAATATTAAGCAAGAAAATCAATTTTATTTAAAATAAAACAACGTTTCATTTATTCTTGATTGCAATAAAGATACGCGCTAGACTTGGCATATCCTGATGACAGCAAGGAGACATTGTTTTTCCTTGTGTAACTGCAAGTTGCAGACAGAAAACCATGTGCATCCAAGTGATCGGTAACTGGGGCAGGGCGTGATGCCGAGTTATAGACCCATGCCGGTTCACTTGAAAATAACGGGTATAAACGGGATTGCAAAACGATCCTGACTTTTGATAAGGGCTGTAACGCCCTGAGTAATAAGGATAACAGCATGATTCTCGACAATTTTTCATTACAAGGTAAAGTAGCGATTGTGACCGGTTGTGACACCGGCTTGGGTCAGGGCATGGCGATTGGGTTGGCACAAGCTGGCTGTGATATCGTCGGTATCAATGTGGTCGAACCCGAAGAAACCATCACTAAAGTGACTGAGTTGGGGCGCCGTTTTTTAAGCTTGAAAGCCGACCTGAGCAAGCTGGAAGTGTTACCTGAGTTGCTGGAAAAAGCGGTGGCTGAGTTTGGCCATGTTGATATTCTGGTTAATAACGCCGGGATTATTCGCCGCCAGGACGCAATCGCCTTCACTGAGAAAGATTGGGATGATGTGATGAACCTGAACATCAAAACTGTTTTTTTTATGTCTCAGGCTGTGGCTCGTCAATTTATTGCTCAAGGCACTGGCGGCAAGATTATCAATATTGCTTCCATGCTCTCTTATCAAGGCGGCATCCGGGTGCCTTCTTATACGGCATCAAAGAGCGCCGTGATGGGCGTAACCCGTTTGTTGGCCAACGAGTGGGCCAGCCATGGTATCAACGTTAACGCATTGGCCCCAGGCTATATGGCGACCAACAATACGCGTCAGTTACGTGATGACCAAGCACGCAGCGAAGCGATTCTTGAGCGTATACCAGCAG
The DNA here is from genome assembly GCF_057180565.1 of Serratia sp. HNCC26DJ244. NCBI lineage: Bacteria > Pseudomonadati > Pseudomonadota > Gammaproteobacteria > Enterobacterales > Yersiniaceae > Serratia > Serratia sp. HNCC26DJ244. Next base: position 172,255 of record NZ_JBXUGO010000004.1, read on the forward strand.
GTCGCTGGGGATTACCGCAAGATCTGATGGGCCCAGTGGTATTCTTGGCTTCATCGGCTTCAGATTACATTAATGGTTATACCATTGCCGTAGATGGCGGCTGGTTGGCTCGCTAAGCTTGAGTCAAGTTTGGCATAAAAAATAACTGTTTGATTTTACTGATTGAGAGGAAAAGATGAATATTGCGCTGATGATGGAAAACAGCCAAGCGGCTAAAAATGCGCTGGTTCTCGCACAACTGCAAGCTGTTGCAGCAGGTAATAAGGATGCGGTATTTAACGTTGGTATGTGTGATGAACAGGATCACCACCTGACCTATATCCACCTGGGAATTATGGCCAGCATTCTGTTGAATGCCGAAGCGGTTGACTTTGTGGTCACCGGTTGTGGTACTGGTCAAGGGGCATTAATGTCATTAAACATTCACCCGGGTGTCGTGTGCGGCTACTGTATTGATCCAGCAGATGCGTTCTTGTTTGCTCAGATCAACAATGGCAATGCACTGGCGCTGCCTTTTGCCAAAGGCTTTGGCTGGGGTGCTGAATTGAATGTCCGTTATATCTTTGAGAAGGCATTCACTGGGCGTAAAGGTGAAGGTTACCCGCTTGAGCGTAAAGAACCTCAGGTGCGTAACGCCGGGATCCTCAATCAGGTTAAAGCTGCAGTGATCAAAGATAATTATCTGGATACCTTGCGCGCTATTGATCCTGAATTGGTGAAGACTGCAGTGAGTGGTGCTCGTTTCCAAGAGTGCCTGTTCTCTCAGGGCAAGAAGCCGGAAATTATAGCGTTTGTTAAGCAGATCCTCGGTCAATAAATCGAGACTGGGTATTTTAGTGGCTGGTGACCTTAGGTCGCCAGCCCTAAATCAAGTTGGCCCTAAATCAAGTTGGCCCTAAATCAAGTTGACCCTAAATCAAGTTGACCCCGGCCATTTGAATGCAGTAGGTTATCCCGTTAAAATGGTTTCATATTCTGCATGTGCGAAGGAAAGAGTATGAAGCTGATGTTCGCCTCTGATCTACATGGTTCACTCTCCGCCACTGATAAAATCCTTGAATTGTTCGAGCAAAGCCAGGCCAGCTATCTAATGCTGCTGGGAGATGTGCTCAACCACGGTCCGCGTAACCCCTTACCCGATAATTACCAACCTGCACAGGTCGCTGAATGCTTGAATCGCTATCGCCATAAAATCATCGCGGTTCGTGGCAATTGCGATAGTGAAGTTGACCAGATGTTGTTGTCATTTCCTGTTATGGCGGATTTTCAGCAGGTGTTATTGCCCGAAAGACGACTGTTTTTAACCCACGGGCACCTTTATCATCCCAACAATCTTCCCCCGCTAGCCAATGGTGATGTACTGGTGTATGGCCACACGCATTTGCCGCAGGCAGAAAGGCAAGGGGAGTTTTATTGTTTTAATCCGGGTTCACTCAGTATGCCGAAAGGCGGTTTTGCTGCCAGTTATGGTACCTTGATAGATAATGTTTTGAGCGTGAACGCACTGCATAGTGGCAAGATGGTTGCTGAGGTAGTATTAACACACTAACTTATACGCTTAGTATATTAACACACTGATGGATCAACCCAGGCGCGGCTGGCATCGTGCCCTAAATAGAAGGTTTTAAAGGATGGCGGAACAGGTTCAGGCTAAAGATATCGAGTGGGTCGATATCGTTAATGAGCAAAATGAAGTGATTGCTCAGTCCACTCGCCAACAGATGCGCGCTCAACGTTTACGTCATCGTGCGACTTATATTGTGGTGCATGATGGGATGGGCAAAGTTTTGGTGCAACGCCGCACTGACATTAAAGATTTCTACCCGGGATGGCTGGATGCCACGGCGGGTGGGGTGGTACAAAGCGGCGAAAATATCCTGGATTCTGCCCGCCGTGAGGCCGTTGAAGAACTGGGTATTGCCGGGGTGCCGTTTGCTGAGCATGGCCAGTTTTACTTTGAAGCTGAGCAATGCCGCATTTGGGGCACTTTATTCAGTTGTGTCTCTCATGGTCCTTTTGCGTTACAGGAAGAAGAAGTTGCCGAAGTGAGTTGGCTGACACCGGAAGAGATCACCGCACGTTGTGATGAATTTACGCCAGACTCGTTGAAAGCGCTATCACTGTGGTTAACGCGTAATCAGAGCCAAAGTCATGGCAAGCCATTGCAGCCAGAAGATATCGTCAGTTCTTCTGATGAAGAAAAGGCCTGATAGACTCTTGGTGTGGCTTTGCAGAGCGTGATCTTGCATGGAGCTATCTTGCTGAGTCCGACTTTGTTGCCGAGTGGGGCACGTCCCACGTGATCGTTCCCGGCCCCGCTATCAATTGAGGGGCTATCTATTAACGCCTTTATGGTTCCCGATAGGGCATCATTTGACCATCCTGTTTACCTTCTCCCCCCGCTCAGGCTGTTTTGGTTCCATCACAGTTAGCTAACAAGTTCATTTCAAACCCTTAGCGCTCACGTTACATTTAAATCAAAATAATTTATTTTAAATCAGCAGTTTAAGTTTTTTTTGTTGTCTTTTTTTGTTTTCTTATGTAGGTTTGAAAAAAAACAAAACAGCGTTTTACCTTGATCACACTTTAGCAATTCACTGCATGACGTGGGAGAAAATTGCGATATAATAATTTGAAATTGCGTTTCAGTTTGTTTGGTTTTGCGTTTTGTTTAACAGGGAGAAGCTAACATGGACCTGGTGTACCGTATCAAGATGCTCTTCACGACTCTGTCAATCAACTTATCCAACAGAATGCCTGCAGCGAAACAACCGCCGCTGGAAAGGGAATGTACAGATACGGTGTTGATATGACGAATAGTAAATAAATTTATGTGGTTATACTCAAACTTGTTCGAGTAACAGATAAACGAAGCTCACCGCAGTTCATCTCTGAACTAAGAGGGGTAGCTGGTATATCTATTTCTTGAAGGGGAAAGAGCTTTATATTGATTACATTAGGCTGTGCTTAATCACAGCAGGGCTCATGCTACCTGTTATTGGTAGGTAAAGGATATGGCCGGGTTAATTTTATTTATATCTAATGGACTATTCCTATGAATGAAAACAGAGTGTTGGGGTTGGCCTATATATCACCCTATATAATAGGCTTGATAATATTTACCGCATTTCCTTTTGTGTCATCATTTGTATTGAGTTTTACGCAATATGACTTGATGAGTCCGCCCGTATTCAACGGGATAGAAAACTACCGTTATATGTTTACCGAGGACCATCTTTTCTGGAAGTCCATGGGTGTCACCTTTGCCTATGTGTTTTTGACTATTCCATTAAAACTGGCATTTGCACTCGGCATCGCTTTTGCTCTTAATTTTAAATTGCGTGGTATCGGTTTTTTCCGAACTGCTTACTATATCCCTTCTATTCTTGGCAGTAGCGTCGCCATTGCGGTGTTATGGCGGGCGTTGTTTGCCATTGATGGTTTACTAAACAGCTTTATCGGTGTTTTTGGTCTGGATCCGGTTAACTGGTTAGGTGAACCTTCGTTGGCATTGATGTCAGTTACTTTATTGCGGGTATGGCAGTTTGGTTCCGCGATGGTGATTTTTTTGGCGGCACTGCAGAATGTTCCTCAGTCGCAATATGAAGCGGCAATGATTGATGGTGCTTCTAAGTGGCAAATGTTTATGAAGGTGACGGTACCGTTGATTACCCCGGTGATCTTCTTTAATTTCATTATGCAAACCACGCAGGCGTTTCAAGAATTTACTGCCCCGTATGTGATTACCGGCGGTGGGCCGACGCATTACACCTATCTGTTCTCACTCTATATCTATGATACCGCCTTTAAATATTTTGATATGGGCTATGGTGCGGCACTGGCGTGGATATTGTTCCTGGTCGTCGCTGTGTTTGCCTCGATTGCCTTTAAGTCTTCGAAATATTGGGTCTTTTATTCAGCAGATAAGGGAGGCAAAAATGGCTGATATTCAACCGAACACATTAACGATGACTGATGAACAGCAAATCGCTGAGCGAGAAGTGAAGCGTACCTTACGCAAGGAAAAAATCAGTGCCTCGTTGCGTTACCTTGTGCTGCTGGGGGTCGGGTTATTGATGCTTTATCCATTGGTTTGGATGTTTTCTGCATCGTTTAAACCTAACCATGAAATTTTTACTACCTTGGGGTTGTGGCCTGATAATCCGACTTCAGACGGGTTTGTTAATGGTTGGAAAACGGGTACCGAATATAATTTTGGTCACTATATGCTTAATACCTTTAAATTTGTTATCCCTAAGGTGTTATTGACCATTATCTCTTCGACGATTGTGGCGTATGGTTTTGCCCGTTTTGAGATCCCATGGAAGAAATTTTGGTTTGCGACGTTGATTACCACCATGCTGCTACCGAGCACTGTGTTGCTGATCCCGCAATACATTATGTTTCGTGAAATGGGCATGCTGGATAGTTACTTACCTCTGTATTTACCAATGGCTTTTGCCACCCAGGGATTCTTTGTTTTTATGCTGATCCAGTTTTTGCGTGGGGTTCCGCGTGATATGGAAGAAGCAGCGCAGATCGACGGTTGCAATTCTTTCCAGGTATTGTGGTATGTGGTGGTACCGATTCTAAAACCAGCCATTATTTCTGTCGCACTATTTCAGTTTATGTGGTCAATGAATGATTTTATTGGTCCACTGATTTATGTCTACAGCGTGGATAAATACCCGATTGCACTGGCGTTGAAAATGTCTATCGATGTCACCGAAGGTGCACCGTGGAATGAAATATTGGCGATGGCAAGTATCTCCATTCTGCCTTCTATCATCGTATTCTTCCTGGCTCAACGTTATTTTGTGCAGGGTGTTACCAGTAGCGGAATTAAAGGTTAATTAAGGATTGATCATGGCTGAAGTCGTATTTAATAATCTGCAGAAAGTTTATAGCAACGGTTATAAAGCCGTTCATGGCATTAACCTGACTATTGCTGACGGCGAGTTTATGGTGATTGTCGGTCCTTCTGGTTGCGCCAAATCGACGACATTACGGATGCTGGCTGGGCTTGAAACCATCAGTGGTGGCGAAGTGCGTATTGGGGACCGTGTGGTTAACAACCTCGCCCCTAAATCCCGTGGTATTGCCATGGTATTTCAAAACTATGCGCTATACCCGCATATGACAGTGAAAGAGAATCTGGCGTTTGGACTTAAGCTGAGCAAACTGCCTAAACAACAGATTGAAGAGCAGGTCAATGAAGCCGCCAAGATCCTGGAGCTGGATGAACTGCTTGATCGTCTGCCACGTCAGTTATCGGGTGGGCAGGCGCAGCGTGTGGCGGTTGGCCGGGCCATTGTCAAGAAACCAGATGTGTTTCTGTTTGATGAACCACTTTCCAATCTGGATGCCAAACTGCGGGCATCAATGCGTATTCGTATTTCCGATTTGCACAAGCAACTGAAAAAGAGCGGAAAACCGGCAACTACCGTTTATGTGACCCACGATCAGACCGAAGCGATGACCATGGGGGACCGCATCTGCGTGATGAAGCTAGGGCATATCATGCAGGTGGATACGCCAGATAATCTTTATCATTATCCGAAGAATATGTTTGTCGCCGGATTTATCGGTGCACCAGAAATGAATATCAGGCCGAGTAAGCTGGTGGAAAACGAGGGCAAAATTGGCCTGACCGTTGGTGATTATTTCTTGGCTTTAAATCAACAGCAGCAGGATAAAGTTGCCAGCTTTGTGGGTGAAGAGGTGTTCTTTGGGGTTCGCCCTGAATTTATCACTATCTCAGAATCGCCTTTTGCCGATGGACATTCGCAGGGTGAACTGGTGCGGGTGGAAAATATGGGGCATGAATTCTTTGTCTATCTGAAAGTTAATGACTTCGAATTAACTTGCCGGATTCCATCTGATGAAGTGAAACCCATTTTGGAAAAGGGATTACATCGTCCTATTTACTTTAAGTTTGATATGAACAAATGCCACATATTTGATGCAAAAACGGAAAAGAACATCTCTCTTTAACAGGAGTTTTAACCAATGAAAAAAGTAGCATTAAAAGCGCTGATTACCGCTTCTTTATCGATGTTTGCCTATCAATCAGTGGCGGCGGAACCGGTTGAACTGCGTATGTCCTGGTGGGGAGGAAATGGTCGTCATCAGGTTACGCTGAAAGCCATCGAAGAGTTTCAGAAGCAAAATCCGGATATTAAAGTTAAATCAGAATACACCGGTTGGGATGGTCATCTATCACGTTTGACCACACAGATTGCTGGCGGAACAGAACCCGATGTGATGCAGACCAACTGGAACTGGCTGCCGATCTTTTCAAAGGATGGTAATGGATTTTATGATCTGAACAAGGTGAGTGAATATCTCGATTTGACTCAGTTCGATCCGAAGAATCTGCAACCCACAACGATCAATGGCAAGTTGAATGGTATCCCGGTATCGCTCACAGCACGTATCTTCTATTATAACGATGTCACTTGGAAGAGTGCTGGGCTGGAGTATCCCAAAAATTGGGATGAACTATTAGCGGCAGGGAGAACCTTTAATGAAAAACTGGGTGAAAAATATTACCCAGTGGTCTTAGAGCACCAGGATACCTTTGCGCTGTTACGCTCTTATATGATCCAAAAATATAATGTTGATATTATCAATGAGGCGGACAAAAAGTTTGCTTATACCGAAGAGCAATGGGTAGATTTCTTCCAGATGTATAAGACATTGGTTGAGAACCATGTCATGCCTTCGTCCAAACTTTATGCTTCTTTCGGTAAGAGCAACATGTATGAGATGAAGCCATGGATTGCGGGTGAATGGGCGGGGACCTATATGTGGAACACCACCATCAGCAAATATTCCGACAATCTGAAGCCACCAGCCAAACTGGATCTCGGCCCTTATCCGATGTTACCTGATGCCAAGGATGCGGGATTGTTCTTTAAACCCGCTCAGATGTTCTCCATTGGTAAAAGCAGCAAACACCCACGCGAAGCGGCAATGTTGATTAACTTCCTGTTAAACAGCAAAGAAGGTGTTGATGCTCTGCGATTGGAACGTGGTGTCCCACTGAGCAAAACGGCGGTGACTCAATTACGTGCCAGTGGTGTGATTCAGGATCAGGATAAATCTGTGGCAGGTTTGAATTTGGCACTCTCCTTACCTCATGGCATTACCGCTTCACCGTATTTTGATGACCCACAAATTGTGGTGTTGTTCCAGGATGCCATTCAATCAATCGATTATGGCAAGAAAACGGTAAAAGAAGTGGCTGAAGATTTCCAAAGGCAGGGAGATCGTATTCTGAAACGAGCAATGAGATAACAGACATTAAATCTCAAACGGTTATGTATTAATACTCAATGACCGGGCTGTATGTAAGACTCAGGCCCATGGATGGGCCTAATAGTGAATGGATAGCGAATATCATCATCACGGAATTTTTCTAATATATGATGGCTACCTATCAATAATTTAATTATTCACTGGTAAAGCCTCATCCCGTGCGGATGACAATTTTCAGTATTTATCGTGCCCATTCTTTAGAAAGGGAACGTGACTTTATAATTTAATGGTAAGGATGTGTAATAATGAAAATAAAGTTATTAACTTTAATGGTAGCTTCTGTCGTGAGTGTCCAGGCCATGGCAATGAGTATCGACTTAAGACATGAATGGATGGATACCGGCAAAGGTGATCATAAAGATCGCATGCTAGTTTCGCACCGTTTTGCTAACGGTTTTGGTTTCTCTTTAGAAGGGAAATGGAAACAGGATTCCTCAGATACCACGCCGAATAAACCTTTCAACGAAACAGTGAGTAATGGTACTGAAGCGGTAGTAAGTTATCAGTTTAACGTAAACGATAGCTTGAGTTTGCAACCCGGGTTCTCTATGGACTCTACTAGCAGTAGCAATGGTTATCGCCCTTACTTGCGTGCACAGTATAACTTGACCAAAGAGCTGTATGTTGCAGCCAGATATCGTTATGAATATAAACGTACCCCATCAAAGGGTTCTGACTATGATGCAAAAACCAATCAAGGTGATTTTTGGATAGGTTATACTTTCCTTAATGATTGGCAGGTTGAATATAATTTTCTTTATAAAAGCAGTGACCAAGTTATCTTTGATAATGATAAAAACGATTACGAGCATAATGTAAAATTGGCGTACAAATGGGATAAAAACTGGAAGCCCTATATCGAAGTGGGTAACGTCAAGCAAGATAGCTACAATGATAATCGCCAAACACGTTACCGCGTTGGGGTCTCTTATAGCTGGTAATGTAGTGGAATCGTGACCTCGTCACCCTCCAAGCAGTGGGGGAGTGACATGGTCAATTACGAGCAAGATATGCGGAACGGCAAATTGATCACCGATCAATTTGCCGTTCCGCTATTGGCGTTCCGCATCATTAGCACTGAGCTGAAGTGTAAACTGAAGCAAGATTGAGCATCACTATTTAGCAACTACTGCGGCGGCATAACACCGAAGGAATCGACCCTTCCGGTTGCCACTCTTCTTCATTCAAGCGTGCCAAAAGTGCCTTGCCTGCCTGAATACCAATCTCTTTATGGGGGATGGTCATGGTGGTCAACGGGGGTTGGCAAACCTGGCTGAACTCCTGATTACCAAAACCGACAATGGCCAATTGCTCTGGCACCTTAATTCTACGTCGCTGGCACTCATATAACGCCCCGCAAGCCAATTCATCAGCGGCGCAGACCAAGGCATCCAATTCTGGCCAAGCCAGCAAAAATTCCGGCAATTGTTGAGCACCAGTCTGGAAGGTGGCAGGTTGGGCGGCATTAATCACCCGATGAGGGGAGATATGGTTACGCAGTAATGCCTTATGCCATCCCTGCAAATGCTGTTGGAAAATCCACTGTTCCTGATTGGCACACAGCAAACCGATATTTTGATAGCCGCTGGCAATGACCGTTTGTGTTAACTGATACATGGCAGCGACATAATCTATCCCAATGTTCATGTCGATGGGGTCGGCACGTATGGCACCGATTTCGACCACCGGAATATTGGCGCTTCTCAATGCTTGGCGGGTATTGGGCGAATGTTCAACGCTCAATAGTACCGCTGCCGCCAGATTGTAAGAGAGCAGTGTTTCCAATACTTTTTCTTCACGCTCTAGGTGATGTTGGGACTCCGCCAGCATGATCTGGTAACCCGCTGGTTGCAGCACTTGCTGCAAGCCAGCAAACATATCGGCACAACCGGATTCGGAGAAACTCGGTACCACCATGGCGATGGTATAGGAAGAGGCAGAGGCTAACGAACTGGCCGCCAGATTGGGTAAATAGCCTAACTCATTGACGGCAGCTTCAATTTTTTCTCTTAATTTATCAGAAACTTGCTCTGGAGAGCGTAACGCACGCGAGACCGTCATCGAGCCCACGCCTGCCAATTGTGCTACGTCAGCCAGAGTCACCCGGCCGGTACTACGTCGTTTTCTAACGATCGACATGCATAATCCTGACTGAAATCGGTGTATGGCACATTAATAAACTTATGGGTTGAGACGGCACAAGTCTGATGTGCACTGTTGCAACGTTGGCACACATTCTACTCGGTTCATCGCCGGAACGATAAGAAAACTGTGGCAGAGAACCGGCGTCCGCTATATTTGATAGCGCTATCACAAATTGAGAGAATAGCGCTTTGGTAGCGCTATCTTTGTGAGGAGCATCACTGTTTAACAACCTACGGTTGATTAAGGTTTCACTACTCAGAAGTTTACAGGACAGATAACAAGGAGCGAGTGTGCTTAATCAATGGCTAAATGCCGACCATATTCAATTATGTGATGAGGTTGCCGACTGGCGCGAAGCCGTCACCTTAAGTGCGCAACCGCTGTTGCAGCAAGGCACTATCACTGATGACTACCTGACAGCCATATTCCATCAGTACCAGACGCTGGGGCCCTATTTTGTACTGGCACCAGGTATTGCCATGCCTCATGCCAGACCGGAAGAGGGGGCCAGAGCACTGGGCCTTTCATTACTGAAAATTAATCAGGGTGTCCGTTTTCATTCAAAAGATAACGATCCTGTATTTATAGTGGTTATGCTTTCGGCTCCGGACAGTAGCAGTCATATTGAATTAATTTCATCGTTGGCGGAATTGTTTTCGGACAATGAAGCCATGGCGAAGTTATTTAAGGCGGAAAACAAACAGCAAATTGAGGATATTATTACCAACTATTAATATCTGTATGATGGTTCTTAATTTCAATAGTAATAGGCACATCTTAATCAAGTTGGATGTGGCGGGTTTATATTCTAACTAATTAACTGTGCATTATATCTTGCTAAATAGCTGCGAGTTACAGGTGAGTATGATGCTGGTTAGCCGACCGTGGAGCGCAGGGATGCGCGATACGAGCCCCCAAGGAAGGGTTTACGGCGTGTCGGCGTTCCGCATTATGCCCGCACCAGCCAGATGCTTTACGTGAAGCGGTGTTAGGCAAGGTTGTTTATTATTCATGCATTTTAAATTGTATTCAAATCTAAATTAAATTTAATAGGTGAAAAAATGAAAATTATGGCGATTTGTGGTTCTGGGTTGGGCAGCAGCTTTATGGTGGAAATGAATATCAAAAAGGTGCTGAAAAAGATGAATTTTGAGGCCGAAGTTGAGCACTCCGATCTTTCTTCCGCCACCCCAGGGGCGGCCGATATTTTTGTCATGGCCAAGGATATTGCTGAGAGTGCCAGCGTACCAGCTAGCCAGTTGGTGGTCATCAGCAACATTATCGACATCAATGAGCTTGAAGCCAAGTTACGTGCTTACTTCGAAGCCCATTCTCTTATTTAATTTGACCCATTGGCGAGGTGGATATGTTTATCCAAGAAGCACTTAAATTTGTGGTTGATATATTGAAAGTGCCAGCAATATTAGTGGGCCTTATTGCTCTAATCGGTCTGTTGGCACAGAAAAAATCCTTCTCCGATGTGGTAAAAGGGACGATTAAGACCATTTTGGGTTTTATTGTGCTGGGCGGTGGTGCCGGTGTATTGGTGGGTTCGCTGAACCCGTTGGGGAATATGTTTGAGCATGCCTTCAATATTCAAGGGATTATTCCGAATAATGAAGCCATTGTCTCGATAGCATTAGAAAAATATGGTGCCTCAACCGCGCTGATTATGGCGTTTGGTATGGTGGCCAACATTGTGGTGGCACGTTTTACCCGCTTGAAATATATCTTCCTGACCGGTCACCACACATTCTATATGGCCTGCATGATCGGCATTATTCTGACAGTGGCGGGTTTTGAAGGGGTGCAACTGGTCTTTACCGGGTCGTTGACGTTGGGACTGGTTATGGCGTTTTTCCCGGCGATTGCCCAACGTTATATGCGGCGCATCACCGGTAATGACGATATTGCCTTTGGTCACTTTGGCACCTTGGGCTATGTACTGTCTGGTTGGATCGGTTCACGGGTCGGCAAACACTCTCGCTCTACCGAAGAGATGGATTTGCCGAAGAACCTCAGTTTCCTGCGTGATAGCTCGATCTCTATTTCGATGACCATGATGATTATTTACATGATCCTGGCGGTCAGCGCAGGCCAAGCCTATGTAGAAGGGCAACTGAGTGGCGGGCAGAACTATCTGGTGTATTCGATTATTCAGGCAATTACCTTCGCTGCTGGGGTGTTTATTATCCTGCAAGGGGTGCGGCTGATTCTGGCTGAGATCGTTCCGGCCTTTACCGGTTTCTCTGAAAAACTGGTGCCTAATGCCCGTCCTGCACTGGATTGCCCAGTGGTCTATCCTTACGCACCCAATGCGGTACTGATTGGCTTCCTGTTCAGTTTCCTTGGTGGGTTGGTGGGTTTGTTCCTGCTTGGGCAAATGAAGATGGTACTGATCCTGCCTGGCGTTGTGCCGCACTTCTTTACCGGTGCCACAGCGGGTGTGTTTGGTAATGCGACTGGTGGACGCCGTGGTGCCATGTTAGGGGCCTTTGCAAATGGTCTGCTGATTACCTTCCTGCCAGTACTGCTGTTGCCGGTGCTCGGGGCGTTAGGGTTCGCCAATACCACTTTCTCGGATGCCGACTTTGGGGTCATCGGTATCGTGCTGGGTAATATGGCGCGTTTCTTAAGCAAAGAGATGATTATGGTGGTGATTGTGGCCATCTTTGCCGTACTGGTTGCCCACAATTTCCTGGCTAAGCCAAAAGCGGCGTCAGATACCGAGAGTGCTGATAAGTAACCGCTGACCGCTTGAGGAATAACGCAATGACAGACATTGGAGAATTGCACCGATTAGCTCGGCAGATCCGCCTGGAAACCTTGAAAACGCTTACCGGGCTGGGGTTTGGTCACTACGGTGGCTGTATGTCGATAGTGGAAACGCTGGCGGTGTTGTATGGCGCGGTGATGCGCATTAACCCTACGCAGCCGGATTGGTCTGGGCGTGACTACTTCGTTTTGTCGAAAGGTCATGCCGGTCCCACGTTATATAGCATCTTGGCAATTAAGGGTTACTTTCCGCTGGAGCAACTGAAAACGTTGAATCACAACGGTACCCACTTGCCAAGCCATCCGGATCGCTTATTGACGCACGGGGTAGATGCCACCACCGGTTCGCTCGGGCAAGGTGTTTCTATTGCCACCGGTATGGCTCTGTCGCATCAGTTGGCGGGTCGAGAGAACCGGGTGTTCACTATTCTAGGGGATGGTGAGCTGAATGAAGGGCAGTGCTGGGAAGCATTTCAATTTATTGCCCACCACAACCTGCATAATCTGACGCTATTTATCGATTACAACAAACAACAACTGGATGGCCCACTGGAGGAAGTCATCAAACCCTTTGATCTGGAGGCCAAATTCAGCGCGTTCGGTTTTGATGTCCAGACTGTTCGCGGGGATGATATTGCGGCGATCTATGATGCGGTGATGCCAGCGCGTAGCGGTGAACAGCGGCCGTTGGTGGTGATCCTCGATAGCATCAAGGGGCAGGGTGTCGCTTATCTGGAGCAGTTGAAAAACTCACACCATTTGCGTTTGACTCCCGAGGTTCAGTTGGAGATCGAAAAGGCGATAGCCATCCTGGAGGCCGCTTATGTTTAATGTCGACCCACAACAGGGCAAAGACAACATAGAAATGCGCAAAGTGTATGCGGGGGTGATGCGCGAACAAATGGCCGCGGGCAAGCCGGTGATTGCACTGGAAGCGGATCTGATGAGCTCGATGGCGATGGATGGCGTGCATAACGACTATCCACACCATGTTATCAACTGCGGGATTATGGAGGCCAATGTGATCGGCGTCGCAGCCGGTTTGTCGCTTACCGGGCGAGTGCCTTTTGTCCATACCTTTAGCGCTTTTGCCAGTCGCCGCTGTTTCGACCAGCTGTTTATGGCGCTCGATTATCAGCGCAATAACGTCAAGGTGATCGCTTCTGATGCGGGGATTGCTGCCTGCCATAACGGGGGCACCCATATGTCATTTGAGGATATGGGGACGGTGCGTGGCCTGGCTCATGCGGTGGTGTTGGAAGTGACCGATGCCACCATGTTCCAGGACATTTTACGGCAACTGGTTGAGCTGAAAGGGTTCTACTGGGTACGTACTATCCGTAAACAGGCAACGCGTATCTACCAGGAGGGCTCTCGCTTCACCATCGGCAAAGGCAATCTGCTGCGTGATGGCAATGATATTACTTTGATTGCCAATGGCATCATGGTGGCTGAGGCATTACAGGCGGCGCAGATGCTGGAACGGCAAGGTGTCAGTGCGGCGGTGATAGATATGTTCACGCTTAAACCGATCGACCGTGACATCATCCAAACCTATGCTGCGAAAACGGGTCGCGTAGTCACTTGTGAAAACCACAGTATCCATAATGGCCTGGGCTCGGCAGTCGCCGAAGTCTTGGTGGAAGAGTGCCCAGTGCCAATGCGGCGAGTAGGGGTGAAAGGGCGCTATGGGCAGGTGGGAACACAGGCATTTCTACAACAGGAGTATGGGCTGACGGCGGAGCATATTGTGGCCGCCGCCAGAGAGTTACTGTAAGCAGACCAACCAGGGGTGTCACTAGCTGTGACACCCCCTGGCTTTTTGCACTGATACTCGCCATCAATCACCCACACATTTTGTTCTACAAGGTGAATGAACTCAGCTATCCAAGGCGAAGAAGGTTTCCAACTGCTGATTAAATAGTTCAGGACAAGCCAAGTTGGAGATGTGCGAAGCAGGCAAAATAGCCAGTTGCGCATCGGCGGCGTGGCTGACTAGCCATTTGGCATCGGCTACGGTGGTGACGGGATCCTGCTCCCCGGCAATCACCAGCATAGGTACGCTCATCTGTGGCACTTCAGCACGCAGATCGGCTAATGCCAGCGCTTGGCAACAGGCGGCATAACCCACCGCATTCCCTTGCGCCAAGGCTTGCACCAAGGCAGAACACTGTTGCGGTTGCTGGCGCAGGAAATCTGGTGAAAACCATCGTTCGGCGGCGGTTGCGGCGATCGGTGCCAAACCTTCCTGACGGACTTGTTGCGCCCGTTGTTGCCAGCCTTCCGTGCTGCCGATACGCGCGGCTGTATTCGCCACCACTATTTTTTTGAAACGTAGCGGATGATAGCGGTTGAGCCACAAGCCGGTGAGCCCTCCCATGGAGATCCCGCAGAAATAAGCACGTTCCACATCCAGCTTATCCAGTAGATCAATCACATCCTGCCCGAGAATATCGAGGGTTAATGGGCTAGCAGGGAGTGGGGTGGCACCATGACCACGCTGGTTGTAACTCAGAACGCGGAATGATTGCGCCAACCGCTCGATTTGGGGTTGCCACAGTTCCAGCGTGGTGCCCAGTGAGTTGGAAAACACCAGCATAGGGGCATCCTGTGGGCCCTGCAGACGATAGTCAATATTCATGTCATACCCTCTCGATAATCAAAGCGATCCCTTGGCCGACACCGATGCACATGGCACACAGGCCATAGCGCCCGCCGGTTTTCTGCAGTTGCCGGGCGGCATTCATCACCAGCCGGCCACCGGAAGCCCCCAGAGGGTGACCGAGGGCGATTGCGCCGCCGTTCGGGTTAACGTTGGCAGCATCATCCGCTAACCCGAGGTCACGCATGACGGCCAAGGCTTGGGCAGCAAAGGCTTCATTAAGTTCGAAGACATCTATCTGATCCAGCTGCAATCCAGCGAGATGCAATACCTTACGCACTGCCTGGGCGGGGCCAAAACCCATGATGGTCGGTTCGATACCGGTGACGGCACTGGCAACGATGCGCCCCAGCGGTTGCAGACCATGCTGCCGCAGCCCCTGTTCACTGGCTAAGAGCAGGGCACAGGCCCCGTCGTTAAGGCCAGAGGCGTTACCTGCGGTGATGGTCCCTTGCGCATTGACTACCGGCTTGAGTTTTTCTAATGCCGCTAGGGTGGTAGCTCTCGGGTGTTCATCTTGTGTAAAGCACAATGGCTCCCCTTTTTTCTGCGGCACATTCACTTCGATCAACTGTGAATGGTAGAAGCCACTCTCTTGTGCAGCAGCGGTGCGTTGTTGACTGCGCAACGCAAAGGCATCCTGATCCTGGCGGTTGATGCCAAACTTTAGCGCCACGTTTTCGGCTGTTTGTGGCATAGACTCGACACCATACAAGGCTTTCATCTGTGGATTGATAAAACGCCAACCCATGGTGGTATCTTCTAACTGCATGGTGCGGCTGAAGGCACTCTCCGCTTTGCCCATGACGAAGGGGGCTCGCGACATGCTCTCAACGCCACCGGCAATCACCAGGTGGTTTTCACCGGTCTTGATGGATCGGGCAGCCATTGCCACGGCATCCAGGCTGGAACCACAGAGTCGGTTCAAGGTACAACCGGGAACCGAAGGGGGCAACCCCGCCAGCAGCAGAGCCATACGCGCCACGTTACGGTTATCCTCACCCGCCTGATTGGCGCAACCGAACAGCACATCATCCAATGCACTCCAGTCTAGCGCTGGGTGGCGCTGCATCAGTGCCTTCAGCGGTAGCGCGGCCAAGTCATCGGCACGAATGGTCGCCAAGCTACCGTTCAGCTTGCCGAATGGGGTACGGACGGCATCACACAGATAGGCTGAGTGCATGTGGTTTCTCTCCATGCTGAAGGGCAAAGGTCAGTTCGACTGGGGTAATATCTTGCAGTTGCTGTGGGGTCAAACCGCCAAAAATTTCTCTTACCACCAGCCCTTGTGGTGTGACATCAATCACCGCTAGGTCACTGTAGATACGGTCGATGCAGCCAACCCCCGTCAGCGGATAGGTGCACTGTTTAACGATTTTACATTCGCCTTTTTTAGTCAGGTGCTCGGTCATCACAAATACCTGGCGTGCTCCGATGGCCAAGTCCATCGCCCCGCCTACCGCCGGAATCGCCCCTGCAGCACCGGTACTCCAGTTGGCTAAGTCACCTCGCTCAGAGACTTGATAAGCCCCTAATACGCAGATATCCAAATGGCCGCCGCGCATCATGGCGAAGGAATCACCATGGTGGAAGAAACAGCCACCGGCTAGCAGGGTAACCGGTTGTTTACCGGCATTGATCAGCTCGGGATCTTCCTCCCCGGCTGAAGGGGCGGGCCCCATGCCGAGGATGCCGTTTTCGCTGTGCAGGAAGATCTCTTTATCGGCAGGGAGGTAGTTGGCAATTTGGGTGGGGATGCCAATGCCCAGATTCACGTAGGCCCCTTCTGGGATATCACGCGCAATCCGCTGGGCTAACTGTGGATGAGTGAGTTTTAACATAAAATGCCGCCTTAAGCCGATAGTTGCTGTGGCGTTGCCGGAGTGACAACCACACGTTGTACGAAGATCCCAGGAGTAATGACATTTTCCGGGGCCAGTTCACCCAAAGAGAGCAACTGATTGACTTCTGCGATGGTGCAGGTGGCGGCCATCGCCATGATGGGGCCGAAATTACGCCCGGTCTTGTTGTAGACCAGGTTGCCCCAGCGGTCGGCACTCTCGGCCTTGATCAGCGCAAAATCAGCTTTCAACGGCAGTTCAAACACATATTGGCGACCATTGATCTCGCGGGTTTCCTTGTTTTCCGCCAACAAGGTGCCAAACCCTGTTGGGGTATAGATCCCGCCCAGCCCCGAGCCCCCGGCCTGGATCCGTGCGGCGAGATTACCCTGTGGGATCAGCTCTAACTCCAGTTCTCCACTGCGATAGAGATCATCAAATACCCATGAATCTGATTGGCGTGGGAAGGAACAAATCACCTTGCGGACACAGCCAGCTTTCAGCAGTGCCGCCAGGCCAAAATCACCGTTACCAGCATTGTTGCTAATCAGCGTCAGGTCACGTGGACGCCGGCGGATCAGCGCATCGAGCAGGGCATAAGGCTGCCCGGCAGGGCCAAACCCGCCTACCATCAAAGTGGCTCCATCCGCGATATCGGCTACGGCGCTATCGATGGAAGCTATGCTTTTGTTGATCATCTCTTCTCCTGCATCTGCGGTTGTTTTTACTTGAGGATCTCAACTTAGGGGATTAAAATTTGAGCGACAAGTTCGATTATCGTCTGTTTGTGCGATTATCGGTTTATTTGTTATTTTGATGTTAATTTTGTGATGCAGGTAGATAATTTGATATTTGCCGCTGTACGTCCTGTACTGCTTGCCAACTATCTGCTTAATACGATGATTCATATTAAAAAAGAGAAGCAGTGATGAGTGATGAACCGAAGTTCCCTAGTGACCTGAAGTTACCTAGCGAAGAGCTACAGCGATTGCAGGAAATTGGTGAGTTAACCAACGATAAATATAAGGGCGACCCGAACTTTATGGCCTCGTTGGCCAGAGGGCTGGAGGTGTTACAGGCGTTCAAACCGAACTATTCGGAGATGTCCGTCTCGGAAATTGCACAGATCACCGCCATTCCCCGGGCAGCGGTGCGCCGTTGTCTCTATACCTTGAAAGCGTTGGGCTTTGTCCATTGCCCAGATGGCCGTCACTATCGCCTGTTACCCCGGGTGCTGACCCTGGGGCATGCTTATCTCTCGTCTTCGGAACTGGCGAAAGCGGCACAAAATTCGCTGGATTATCTGAGTAAGCTGCTCAATGAATCCTGTTCCGTGGCAACGTTGGATGGTGACCAGATCCTCTATGTCGCCCGTGCTGGGGTAAAACGCATTATGACCATTGATCTGGGCCGTGGCAGCCGCTTGCCGGCCTATGCGACCTCAATGGGGATGGTATTACTCAGCGCACTTGATACTCAACAGCTAGATAATTACTTATCACGGGTCACGCTCTCGCCACTCACTGAGTTTACCATTACCCAAGCCGAGGTATTACGTGCCGAATTAGCACAAGTTCGCCGCCAGGGATACGCCATCAACGAACAGCAACTGGAAATCGGCCTGCGTTCGATCGCCGTTCCCATGTATTCGCGTAAAGGGGGCGTGGTGGCGGCGATGAATGTGGGGGTTAATGCCTCACAGGTTTCCGCGTCGGAACTGCGGGAACGGGTATTACCCCAGCTACAGCGGGCTGCGATGGAACTGGCGTTATTGCTGTAGTTCCAGCAACGGGCTCAGGGTAATGGCGCGGGTTTAATATAGCTAATGCCTTCTTCTTCATACAGGCTGTAGATCATTTTCAACAGGGTCTTGATATCATCCGATTCATCCAGCAAGCGGGTGCTCATGATAATGGGGGAGACCAGGTATTGCTCATTTAGCGTCTTATAGACCACATCCTGGCGTTTCAAGCTGTGCAGGCACTGGGGAACCAAGGTGATACCTTCCCCGGCGGCGACCAATCCTAAAGCCACCTGCAGCTCACGTACCTCCATGATCCTGGCAGGTTCAAGTGCACGATCACGGAAGGTGGCCAACACCTGGTCGGCAAAACTGGGTCGCGGAGTTTGCGGGTAAACAATCAGGGTTTCTGCTTGCAGGTTGCGTAACGTCAATTGAGCTCTTTGGGCCAGAGGATGGTCGGCAGCCATGGCGGCCATTAAGATTTCATCCCGCAGCACTACGCGGCGCACGTTGGCATCCTCATAGCGGATACGGCCAAACCCGACATCGATCTCGCCCATTTTCAGTGCCTGGATCTGCTCCATGGTGGTCATTTCTTTCAGACTCATGGCGACTTCTGGGTATTGGGTGCGAAAACGACGGATCAGGCGCGGCAAAATGCCATATAGCGTTGAGGCAACAAAACCGATCGACAGCGATCGTTCGAGCTGACCAACACGTTGGGTCATTGACTTGAGTTCAACGCTTTGCGCCAGGAATTGTAATGCATGGCGGTAAAAAAAACGGCCAGCCTCGGTCAGCTTCAGTGGACGGAAACCCCGTTCAAACAGCGAGACCCCCAGATCCTCTTCCAACTGCTGAATCTGCCGACTTAGCGGCGGCTGGCTGATATGTAGCCGTTCTGCCGCACGACTGAAATTCAACTCTTCCGCGACGGCGACAAAATAACGTAAATGGCGCAGTTCCATAACTATCCCTTTCCTAGAATGACATCCGTCCTCGAATTACACCCGCCCTAGAATTATACCTTTAAGGTATCAAGTTGATGCTAAATCGGTGTTAGACGGCCAGCATAAGCTGGTTATATGGTCATATACAACCTGAATATATCTACTTGATACCGTAAAAATATGATTAAAACGATTGAAACCCTATTGTTGGATGTACCCGCCATCCGTCCTCACCGTCTGTCGATGGCCACGGTCAATGTGCAGACCTTGGTCCTGGTCCGGGTGTTGTGTGAAGACGGCATTGAAGGCTGGGGGGAGGCGACCACTATCGGTGGCCTGAGCTACGGCGAAGAGAGCCCGGAAAGTGTCAAGGTGAACATTGATACCTATCTGGCTCCGATGCTGGTGGGGATGGAAGCGAGCCAGGTAGCCAAGGTTATGGCCAGGCTGCGTAAGTCGATTCAAGGGAATCGCTTTGCCAAGTGCGCGTTGGAAACCGCCCTGTTGGATGCACAAGCGCGGCGGTTGAATATTCCACTCAGTGAACTGTTAGGGGGGCGGGTCCGCGATGCCTTGCCAGTCGCCTGGACATTGGCGAGTGGTGATACCCAAAAAGACATCGCTGAAGCAGAGAAAATGTTGGATTTGCGCCGCCACCGTATTTTTAAGCTCAAGATTGGCCTGCGTGCGGTAGAGGATGATGTCAAACATGTGCTGGCTATCAAGCGCGCATTGGGCGATGCGGTGAGTGTGCGTGTTGATGTTAATCAGGCCTGGAGCGAGCGGGATGCGGAACAAGGCATTGCGGCACTGGAAGCGGGGGGCATCGATTTAATAGAACAGCCAATCAAGGCTGAAAACCGTGAAGGTATGGCCCGTTTGGCCCGGCGTTTTACGGTGCCGATCATGGCTGATGAAGTGCTAAAAGGACCACAGGACGCATTTGAATTAGCCTCTCGTGCTGGTGCCGATGTGTTCTCGGTAAAAATCACCCAGTCCGGTGGGTTAACTCAGGCGAGGCAGGTTGCCGATATCGCCAGCCAGGCGGGGATCGACCTCTATGGTGGCACTATGCTGGAGGGGGCAATAGGCACCGCCGCTTCAGCTCATCTATTTGCCACTTTCAGTGAGTTGAAGCTGGGCAGCGAACTGTTTGGCCCATTATTGCTGACGGAAGATATCCTGACAGAACCCCTGGTCTACCGTGATTTCATGTTGCACGTGCCCACTGGTCCAGGCTTGGGCATTGAGATTGACCGTGACAAGCTGGCTGCTCTACGCCGCCCCCGATAGAATCTGCTACCAAGGACACCCGCTATGTTATTTCACGTGAAAATGGATGTGAACTTGCCAGCCACCATGCCGGAGGCAGAGGCCGCGGCACTGAAGGCGACGGAGAAGGCTCAATCACAAGCCCTGCAGGCCAGTGGACAGTGGCGTCACCTGTGGCGTATTGCAGGTCACTATTCCAACATTAGCCTGTTTGATGTCAGCAGTATTGATGAACTGCATCAACTGCTGTCGCAATTACCCCTATTTCCTTACATGACGATTCAGGTAATGCCTTTGTGTCGCCATCCCTCTTCGATCAGAGAGGATGACCGCTAAGCCATTCTAATAGCCATTACCCCAGTTTATGTCGCTGTTCCCTGGCAGGGAAATACTGCCGGGGAGAATAAAAAAGAAAACCGTTAAACCAAAAAAAACAGCCGCAGGAATGTACCCCCTCGGCTCAGTAATTTTTTACTGCCAATATCAATACGGAGCAATGACATGACGCACAATGAAATCGATACCTTGGTCAACAGCTTTATTGTTGACACTGCAAAAGGCGAAGTGGATCCACGTGTTCAACAGGTGACGGTACGTTTAGTCAGTGACCTGTTTAAAGCGATTGAGGATCTGGATCTTCAGCCCAGTGAGATCTGGAAAGGGTTGGAGTATATGGCACAAACCGGTGCCAGCCATGAAATGGGGTTACTGGCCGCTGGGTTGGGACTTGAACGTTTCATTGATATTCGCGCCGATGAGGCTGAAGCGAGAGTCGGCCTGACCGGCGGTACACCACGCACCATCGAAGGGCCGTTGTACGTGGCTGGTGCGCCGGTTTGCCAAGGTTTCGCACGCCTGGATGATGGTAAAGAGAGTGCCGAAGGTGAAGTGCTGTTTATGCAGGGGAAGGTATTGGATGCTAATGGCACACCGTTGCCTGGTGCCACTGTAGAGGTTTGGCATGCCAACCTGATGGGCAATTATTCATTCTTCGACAAGAGCCAATCGGCGTTCAACTTGCGTCGCACCATTATCACCGATAGCGAAGGCAATTATCAGTTCCGCAGTATTGTACCCCGTGGCTATGGCTGTCCACCGGAGGGTACCACTCAGCAGTTGCTGAACTTACTGGGCCGCCACGGTCGCCGCCCTGCGCATATCCACTTTTTCGTCTATGCCGATGGTTATCGCAAACTGACTACCCAGATCAATATCGACGGTGACGAGTATCTGTGGGATGACTTTGCCTTTGCGAGCCGTGAAGGACTGGTACCACAGGTGAAAAAGATCTCTGCAGCGGAGCAGCTAGACCGTAAGCAACTCAGCCAGCCTTTTGCCTCCATCGATTTTAACTTTACGTTGCATAAAGAGCGTGCGGCTGCACCGGAAGCTAACGTTGAGCGCAAACGCGCCAAGGCTTGATCAGGCTGTTCACTGTCTCGCGCTGAGGCAATGGAGCCAGCTTAACATTGCGTTGTTCTCAACCGGGACAACGCCTCTCCTCACCATTTTACGATACCCAGATTCAGATATGTTGCAGGACAAAACGCATGACGTTGTGAACCACGTTTGCGCTGGCTGCAAAGGAGCGAGGCCCAGATGGGCCCGAGTCATGCAGACAACACTGCGACAGCTTGAATGGCGGCGGGTAACTATCAGCTACCTGGGGTGGCAGGGGACCAGTCAGAGGCCAGGTACCCAAGGTATAACAGGAGTATTGATGTGAGCACACCACAAGAATTACAAAACTGGCAACAGGTGATTGAGAATAGCCTCGATTTTCGCCCGCAAGAGGGGGTCTATCGGATTGCTCGATCGATGTTTACCAACCAGGCGTTGTTTGAGTTGGAAATGGAGCTGATTTTTGAGAAGCAGTGGATTTTCGCCTGTCACGAAAGCCAGATCCCCAACCCCCATGATTTTATTACGGTGCAAGCGGGCCGACAGCCGATGCTGGTCACCCGAGATGGCAAAGGGGAGCTGCATGCTCTGGCGAATACCTGCCAGCATCGAGGGGCGACATTGACCCGTGTTTGCCAAGGGAATCAGAGTACATTTACCTGCCCATTTCATGCCTGGTGCTATAAATCCGATGGTGCCTTGGCGAAAGTGAAAGCACCAGCGGAATATGGCAGTGATTTTGATAAAAGCCAGCACGGTTTAAAACAGGCACGTATTGCCAGCTACCGAGGTTTTGTTTTTATCAATCTGGATAATGAGTCCGAACAGAGTTTAGACGAGTTTCTGGGGGATACCCGGCTGTTCTTCGACATGATGCTGGAACAGTCAGACACCGCCGAACTTGAGGTGTTGCCTGGCATGTCAACCTACACCTATCCCGGTAACTGGAAATTACAGAATGAGAATGGGCTGGATGGTTATCACGTCAGCACCGTTCACTATAACTATGTTTCGACGGTCGCCCATCGGCGCGAGTTGAATATCCAGCGCAATGGCGCCAGCGATAACACACTGGATTACAGCAAGTTGGGGGCCGGGGATAAAGACACTGACGATGGCTGGTTCTCGTTCAAACAAGGCCATGGCCTGTTGTTCAGTGATATGCCCAATGCCGCCGATGTGCGCCCCGGTTATCGCCGTATCATGCCGAAACTACTGGATAAATACCCGCAGGAACGTGCTCAGTGGACCATGCATCGTCTGCGTAACCTTAATATTTACCCCAGTCTGTTTTTTATGGATCAGATCAGTTCTCAACTGCGCATTATTCGCCCGGTGAGTTGGAACAAAACCGAAGTGATCAGCTTGTGTCTCGGGGTTAAAGGGGAGTCAGACAGCGATCGCGAAAGCCGTATTCGCCAGTTTGAGGATTTCTTCAACGTTTCAGGCATGGGGACGCCAGACGACCTGGTGGAGTTCCGTGAGCAGCAGCGGGGTTTTGAGGCCCGAAGCACGCTGTGGAACGATATTTCACGTGGTCACCAGCATTGGCAATATGGTCCGACGCGGCACAGTGAGATTTTGCAGATCTCGCCAGCGATCACCGGTGTCGAAATTACCCATGAAGGATTGTATGTCAACCAGCACCGCGCATGGCAGCAGATGATGCTCGCGGGATTAAAGAAAAAAATACAGGCGGCCTGCTGAATCGGCGATTAGCCCGCGATGACGGAGAGACATCATGCAGAATATGACACCTGAGCAACGGCAATATGCCGTCGAGCAATTTTTATACCAGATGGCTGAGGCTTGCGATAATCAGGATTGGGATCGCTACCTCAGTTACTTTGCAGAAAATGTTGAGTTTCATGTTCCTCAGTGGCGCAGTGAGCATGAATATACCCAGGATCCGCGACGGGAAATGTCGTTGATCTATTATGCCAACCGTGCAGGCTTGGAGGATCGGGTATTTCGTATCCGTACGGGTAAGTCCGCCGCCTGTACGCCAATGCCACGCACGTTACATTTGATTAATAACGTCCGATGCCAGCCTGAACAGCAGGGGCAACAGGTTATCCATGTCAACTGGTTGACTCATTATTACCGCTTTGGAGAAAGCCGCCATTTTTTTGGCCGAGCGACTTACCATCTGCTTTGGCAAGACCAACAACTAAAAATCACGCGGAAACACGTCCTGGTGCTGAATGACAAAATTGACTCAGTGCTGGATTTTTACCATCTCTGATTGGCTACAGCGCGGTGGCGATGACCACCGCGACGACTAGCCGTCTTGACGCCAACCGTATTAACATTAACCGTATAAACATCAACCGTATTAAAACAGGAGCAATCATGACTCACAGCGCAGCCATTATTTTTCGCGATGGGCTTACGCAATTTATCCAGGTTGAGCCGAGTGAAACCCTGCTGGATGCCGCTTTTCGTCACGGGATCCAGCTCCCCCTGGATTGCCGTGAAGGGGTGTGCGCCACCTGCCGTGGGGTATGTGAAGCGGGCAGCATCGAAATGGAGTATGTCGATGATGAAGCGCTGAGTGCTCACGAGCTTGAACAAGGGCATATGCTGGCCTGCCAGACAAGGTTGAAGTCATCTGGGACTTTCTATTTTGATATCGACTCCAGCATTTGTCATCTTGCCCAGCAGAGCTACCGTGGGCGAGTGAGCGCGTTAGCGTTGCTCTCGGATACCGTAGCAACGCTGGAAATTACTCTGGAGCCAGGGGAAGCTGAATTGCACTATCTGCCCGGGCAGTACGCACGTATTGAGGTGCCTGGCAGTGGGGAAAGCCGCGCTTACTCTTATGCCAGTGGTAGTGTCCAATCAGGCCGGGTGCGCTTTTTGATCCGCTTGTTGCCGAGCGGATTGATGAGTGACTATCTACGCTCGGGTTGTCAGGTGGGGGAGAGCATTAACTTTACCGCTCCGTTTGGTGCATTTTATCTGCGTGAGGTAACGCGCCCACTGCTGTTTATTGCAGGCGGCACCGGGTTATCCGCGTTTCTCAGCATGCTGGAGAGTCTGGCAGAGAAGGGGGGGAGTTACCCGCCGATCCGGCTTTACTATGGTGTTAATCGCGAGAGTGAAATCAGTGAGTTGCAACGACTCGATGCGCTGGTGGAACAGCTTGATCATTTTAGCTATCAGGTGGTGGTCGCCACTCCGGGCGCCGAGTGGCAAGGTAAAAAGGGCTGGGTGACGGATGCGCTAGAAGAACATCAACTGCAACAACCCTTTGATGCCTATTTATGCGGGCCTCCACCGATGATTGAAGCGGCCAGTAACTGGTTGTCGGCTCACCCCATTGCCGAGCATAAGGTCTATTTCGAGCGCTTTATTTCCAGTTAAGACCTTAGCAGTGCCATTTTTTTGCTTTTGGGCGGGGATTATTTTTGGTGATGGTGATGGTGATGATGCGGGTGCGAAAATACATGGAGCATGAGTAGAAATTAGGGGGAGAACAGCAAACAGTCAGCTCCAGGCTAGGTGTGCCTGGAGCTGACAAGGTGCTTAGGCTTTGGCTGCTTGCGCATCCGCCTGAGCAGACTGAATTGCCGTCAGTGCTACGGTATAGACAATATCGTCAACCAGCGCACCGCGGGACAAGTCGTTTACTGGTTTACGCATCCCTTGCAGCATTGGCCCGATGGACACCAGATCAGCAGAGCGCTGTACCGCTTTGTAAGTGGTGTTACCGGTGTTCAGATCAGGGAAGATAAACACCGTGGCTTGACCCGCAACCGGTGAGTTAGGTGCTTTGGACTGAGCCACATCCGCCATGATCGCCGCATCGTACTGCAGTGGGCCATCAATGATCAGGTCTGGGCGTTTTTCTTGTGCCAAACGCGTGGCTTCACGCACTTTATCCACATCGCTGCCAGCACCGGAGTTACCGGTAGAGTAAGAGATCATCGCTACACGTGGGTCGATACCAAATGCCGCCGCCGAATCAGCAGACTGAATAGCGATTTCTGACAACTGTTCAGCCGTTGGGTCTGGGTTGATGGCACAGTCGCCATAAACCAGTACTTGATCCGGTAACAGCATAAAGAATACTGAAGACACCAGTGAACTGCCCGGTGCAGTTTTGATCAACTGCAAAGGTGGGCGGATGGTATTGGCGGTGGTGTGGACTGCACCGGAAACCAGGCCATCAACCTCACCTTTCTCCAGCATCAGCGTACCCAGAACCACATTATCTTCCAGTTGCTCGCGGGCAACCACTTCGGTCATCCCTTTACTCTTACGCAGTTCAACCAGACGTGGTACGTAGAGTTCGCGCACCGCGACTGGGTCGACAATCTCGATGCCTTTACCCAATTCAACGCCTTGCGCTGCCGCAACGCGCTTAATATCTTCTGGATTACCCAGCAGCACACATTCGGCAATACCACGTTCGGCACAAATAGCAGCGGCTTTCACGGTACGTGGCTCGTCGCCTTCTGGCAGCACGATACGTTTGCCTGCATTGCGTGCCAGTTCAGTCAGTTGGTAACGGAACGCTGGTGGCGACAGGCGACGTGAACGCTCTGACGCTGCGGTCAACGAATCGATCCATTCATTGCTGATGTGGCTTGCCACATAGTTTTGCACTTTTTCGATACGTTGATGGTCATCTGCCGGCACTTCAAGGTTGAAGCTTTGCAGGCTGAGTGACGTTTGCCAGGTGTTGGTATCAACCATAAAGACCGGCAAGCCGGTTTCAAAGGCTCGTTCACACAGTTTGTTAATTGAGGCTTCGATCTGGTAGCCACCGGTGAGCAAAATAGCACCGATTTCCACCCCGTTCATGGCGGCCAGACAAGCGGCAACCAGAACATCAGGACGGTCGGCTGAGGTGACCAGCAGAGAACCCGGGCGGAAGTGCTCCAGCATATGCGGGATACTGCGCGCACAGAAGGTGACGGATTTGACCCGGCGGGTCATGATGTCGCCTTTGTTAACCACACAAGCTTTCAGGTGGTGAGCCATATCGATAGCACGGGTGGCGATCAGATCAAAGCTCCAAGGTACGCAGCCTAAAACCGGCAGGGGGCTGTTGGCAAACAACACCGCAGGGTCAATATTAGCCACACTGGCTTTGCTTGAGTCATCAAAAATTTCAGACAGGTCTGGGCGTGTACGGCCCTGATCATCCACCGGAGCGTTTAATTTGTTAATGATCACACCGGTAATGTTTTTGTTCTTGCTGCCGCCAAAACTGGTACGGGCCAGTTCAATACGCTCGGTCAGTTGTGCCGGGGAGTCATTGCCCAGTGCCAGAACAAAGACGATTTCGGCATTCAGCGTTTTGGCAATTTCATAGTTCAGCGCATTGGCGAACTGATGCTTACGGGTGGGAACCAGGCCTTCGATCAGCACCACTTCTGCATCTTTGGTGTTCGCGTGGTAACGGGCCACGATCTCTTCCATCAACACATCTTGCTGGTTGGAACTCAGTAGACCTTCCACATAACTCATGCGCAGCGGTTCTGCTGCCGGAATGGTGGAGTTACTGCGGATGATCGCCGTCGTCTGGTCAAGAGTGTCGCCGCCGCTGCGTGGCTGGGCAATCGGTTTGAATACGCTCAGACGAACGCCTTTCTGCTCCATGGCGCGGATAACACCCAGGCTGACGCTGGTCAAACCAACGCTGGTGCCGGTTGGGATCAACATAATTGTACGTGACACAGAATAGTCCTCTTCACGGTTTATAGCCTGCAACGGGGCGCAGACAAAATGTGGCTCTAAAACAATATGCGGCTCTAAAACATATTTGGGTCTAAAACCATATATGGGCTCTAAAACAACACCGTCAGCCTAAGCTGACGGTGTGAAGAACCTTAATGGGTTAGACGGAACGCATCTTGCGCGATGACCAACTCTTCGTTGGTTGGGATCACCAGCGCCAAGCGGCTGCCATCTTTAGTGATATTACCCGATTTACCGAAACGAGCAGCCAGGTTGCGATCATGGTCAATCTCAAAACCGAGCAGGCCCAGTTTGTCGAGGGCCATTTCACGGACCATGGCAGCGTTTTCACCGATACCACCAGTGAAGATAACGGCATCCAGGCGGCCATCCATCAGAGCACAATAAGCGCCGATATACTTGGCCAGACGGTGGCAGTAGACATCCATAGCACGTTTGGCATCGGCTTTGGTTTCGTAGTTATCTTCTACATAACGGCAGTCACTGGTGACTTCAGTGAGGCCCAGCAGACCTGACTCTTTGGTCAGCATCTTGTTGATCTCGTCAATGCTCATCCCCATAGCATCGTGCAGATGGAAGATGATGGCCGGGTCGATATCACCACTGCGGGTACCCATGACCAAACCTTCCAGTGGGGTCAAGCCCATAGAGGTATCGACAGATTGACCGTTGCGAACCGCAGTAACAGAACCGCCATTGCCCAGATGACAGGTAATGAGATTCACTTCTTCAACCGGTTTGTTCAGGACTTTTGCCGCTTCTTGTGTGACGTAGAAGTGGCTGGTGCCGTGTGCACCGTAACGGCGAACGCCATGCTCGCGATATAAATTGTACGGCAGGGCATACAGATAGGATTCTTCAGGCATCGTCTGATGGAAAGCGGTGTCGAAGACGGCAACGTTTTTATCCGCCAGATCAGGGAAAGATTTTAACGCTTCTGCAATACCGATCAGATGGGCAGGGTTATGCAGTGGTGCAAAAGGGACGGCATCTTTGATACCCTGTAGCACTTCGTCGTTGATAACGGCAGAGGCGGTGAACTTCTCGCCACCGTGAACAATGCGGTGACCGATGGCGACCAATTGGGCGGAAAGCTCAGGTTTTTGTGCCAGAATAGTATTAACGATGAAGTGCAGCGCTTCGCTGTGCGCAGCCCCAGCACCCAGTGCCGCTTCTTGTTTGCTGCCATCCATTTTCCATTTAATGCGGGCCTCAGGAAGATGGAAACACTCGGCCAGACCAGAGAGGTGTTCTTCACCGTTGATGGCATCAATAATGGCGAATTTCAGAGAAGAACTGCCGCAGTTAAGAACCAGTACTAGCTTACTCGACATGGAAGTACCTACTTAAATTGTTGGTGTTGGTATTAAAAAGTCCAATACACGTGGTGAATAAAATGTCAACTACTCATCAAGCGTAGCGCATAATGGCTTTGACATTTATGATTAACATCATGTCAGTGACAGAAAGGCCATGATGATGAATAAGGTGTTGATTATCCGGTGATTAAATTACCCGGCTCTGCATTCCAATCGCATGCAAGTTGCCGCCAATCAGGAGGCGCCTTGTAAAATGACAGAGAACAGAGCAAAAAGCTGGCGGATCTCATATCATCTATTATTGGCATAAGATACCGATAGCCAGCTATAAATACAAAATAAATTTAAAGCTTCAACTTTTTTGTTGGTGTTTTTATAGGATTATTTTATTTTTTGTACATAAAGTTGAGATTGGCATGACAAGCAAACCCCCCGGTTCGTTAAGCTGGTTCCAGATTTTCCAGCGTGGACAGCATTACATGAAAACCTGGCCATCAGACAAACGTTTGGCGCCGGTATTCCCTGAAAATCGCGTGGCGAAGGCAACGCGTTTTGCGGTGCGTTTTATGCCGCCATTGGCGATATTTTCGCTCACTTGGCAAATTGCCCTGGGTGGTCAACTCGGCCCGGCCATTGCGACTGCGCTGTTTGCCTGTAGCTTGCCAATGCAAGGGCTATGGTGGTTGGGTCGCCGTTCAGTTACGCCTCTGCCGCCCACTTTATTACAGTGGTTCTTTGATCTGCGTAACAAACTGGTGGAGGCCGGGCAAGCTGTGGCCCCAGTGGAGGGGACGCCAACCTATCAGGCATTGGCGGAGGTGCTCAAGCGTGCCTTCAATCAATTGGACCAAACTTTTCTCGATGATCTTTAAACCGTTCAGGGGAGTTGCTCCGGCTTTTCCCCAGGCTACCCTTCGATAACCCCGGTCAAATCAAAAAAAGGCCCGGTTGTGATTCCACACCCTAACTCAGTATGCGATGCTTTCATCAATATGCAGTGTCAATGTGTAGTAATGAGGACTATAAAATGGAAATGACTAACGCCCAACGTTTGATTTTATCAAATCAATACAAGATGATGACTATGCTTGATCCCGATAATGCAGAACGTTATCGCCGCTTGCAGACCATTATTGAGCGCGGTTTTGGCTTGCAAATGCGTGAGCTGGATCGAGACTTCGGTGAAATGAGTGAGGAAGTGTGCCGTACCATCATCAATATTATGGAAATGCACCATGCACTGCAGGTATCGTGGGAAAACCTCAAGGAGCGTCAAGGGATAGATGAACGTCGTCTGGCTTTCCTGGGTTTTGATGCGGCGACCGAAGCACGTTTTCTGAGTTATGTCCGTTTCTTGGTGAATACCGAAGGGCGATATACGCATTTTGATTGCGGCAGTCACGGCTTTAATTCTCAGACTAAAATGTGGGAAAAGTACCAGCGTATGCTGGCAATCTGGTTATCGTGCCCACGTCAGTATCATTTAAGCGCGGTTGAAATTACGCAAATTATCAATGCTTGATCAAACTTAATGGGGTTTGCCGTGGAGTGTAAGGGGTTTCTGTTCGATCTTGATGGAACGTTAGTCGATTCATTGCCAGCAGTGGAGCGGGCTTGGATCCATTGGGCCAAGCGTCATGATATTAATGAGCAACAGGTATTGGATTTTATCCACGGAAAACAAGCGATAACCTCGCTGCGCCATTTTATGCCCAATGCCACGGAAGCCGAACTGGAACATGAGTTTGTCCTGTTGGAGCAGATAGAATCACAGGATACGCAAGGGGTGGTGGCCTTGCCGGGAGCCAAAGTGCTGCTGGAAGGGCTTACCGATATGGGTATTCCTTGGGCGATAGTGACTTCTGGCTCCATTCCGGTGGCCACTGCGCGCCGTATTGCTGGCGGGTTACCGCATCCTGAGGTGTTTATAACCTGTGAACGGGTCCAGCGGGGTAAACCGCAGCCAGATGCCTATCTGTTAGGTGCGGCAAGTTTAGGTTTGGCACCTGAGTCCTGTGTGGTGGTGGAGGATGCTCCCGCAGGGATTTTATCCGGGCTGGCAGCGGGTTGCCAGGTGATAGCCGTCAATGCCCCTGCCGATACGCCCAAATTGGATCAGGTTAATCTAATCCTCTCTTCGTTGACCCAAATCCGGGTGAGCAAGACGCCAGAGGGGGGGCGCATTGAAGTTGTGGCTTAAGCACACTCTTTTTCTTTCTGATGATTAGCCGCAGGGTTACTCATCAACCACGCTTTAAACGACAACGTTTCAAACTTATATAGCGTTCCAAACTATATATCGCGATTCAAACTATATAGCGATTCAAACAATATAGCGTTTCAAACAATAGCGATTCAAACGACAGGTGCGGGCTGCATGATTGGGCCCGTACCTGAGTCTCCCACCTGTTTTTCTGGCCTGTACCACTAACTGGAGAGGTTGTTGTGAACGGCGAATTACTTTGGGTTTTGATGTTACTGCTGGCAGCCATAGTGCTGTTTACTACCAACAAGTTGCGCATGGATGTCGTGGCGTTACTGGTCATTATTGCTTTTGTGCTAAGTGGTACTTTGACCTTGCAGGAAGCAACAACCGGTTTTAGTGATCCCAATGTGATTTTGATTGCAGCCCTGTTTGTAGTGGGGGAGGGTTTGGTACGTACTGGTGTGGTTTACCAAGTGGGTGATTGGCTGGTGAAAGTCGCGGGCAGCAGTGAAACCAAAATGTTGGTTTTGCTGATGCTCTGTGTTGCCGGGCTTGGGGCCATCATGAGTTCGACGGGCGTGGTAGCGATTTTTATTCCTGTGGTGCTCAGTGTCGCTGGGCGTATGAAGATCTCTCCAGGGCGGTTGATGATGCCGTTAAGCTTTGCTGGTTTGATCAGTGGCATGATGACGTTAGTTGCTACACCGCCCAATATGGTGGTCAATAGTGAACTGGTACGTGAGGGAATAGAGGGTTTTGGTTTCTTTGCGGTGACACCGATTGGTGTACTGGTTTTGGTTTTGGGAGTGGGATACATGTTGGTGGCACGGCGCTGGTTAGTGGACAATCGCGGTATTAACGCCAACGTTGACTGGCAGCGCCGGACCTTCCGTGATTTGATCCGCGACTATAAACTGGCTGGTCGGGCACGCCGTTTGGCGATCCGCAGTGGTTCACCGTTGATTGGTTGTTCGCTGGATGAGTTGCACCTCCGTGTTCGCTACAGTGCCAATGTGATTGGCATTGAGCGTTGGCGGCGCTTTCGTCGGGTGATGGTCAGCGCTTTTGCCAACACAGAACTGCGAGAAGGGGATGTCTTGTTGATCGATATATTTGATGACGATATCGATTTACGCCAGTTCTGCCGAGAACAACTATTGGAACCGATGGTATTGCGTGGCGAATATTTCTCTGAGCAGTCACGCAACGTCGGGATGGCAGAGGTTTCCTTAATTCCCAATTCGGCGCTGCTGGGGAAAAGTTTACGTGATGTCGGCTTTCGTCGCCGTTACGACCTCAACGTGGTGGGCATTCGTCGTAACGGTGAAACGTTGAAAGGTCAGTTGGCTAATATCCCGATCGAGTTGGGGGATATTCTGTTGGTCATCGGTGATTGGAAGGCCATTCGTCAGTTACAGGCTGAAAACCATGACTTTATGGTGTTGAATCTACCGGCAGAAGTTGATGAGGTGGCACCAGCAATCAATCAAGCCCCACACGCGTTGTTCTGCCTGGCGCTGATGGTGGCGATGATGCTGACCAAAGAGATCCCGAATCCAATAGCGGCATTGATTGCCTGCCTGTTGTTGGGGGCATTTCGTTGTATCGATATGGAGAGTGCCTATAAGGCCATCCATTGGCCGAGCCTTATTTTAATTGTCGGTATGATGCCCTTTGCCCAAGCATTGCAGAAAACCGGTGGTGTTGATCTGATTGTACGCGGTCTGATGGATATTGCCGGTGATGCCGGGCCCCGCGTGATGCTGGCTTGCCTATTTGTCTTGTGCTCAGTGATTGGGTTATTTATCTCTAACACCGCGACGGCGGTATTGATGGCACCCATTGCGATAGCCGCCGCTCAAAAGATGGGCGTCTCGCCTTATCCATTTGCCTTGGTTATCGCTATTGCCGCTTCTGCCGCTTTTATGACCCCTGTGTCCTCTCCGGTCAATACGCTGGTATTAGGACCAGGGAATTACAAATTTGGTGATTTTGTCAAAATAGGCGTGCCTTTTACCGTACTGGTGATGATGGTCAGTCTGATCGTTATTCCTTGGCTATATGCGTTTTAGACAAAATAGCCCCAGACGCGTAGATGACCAGGCGGCTGGGGCACTTGAGTTGGCGTGGTGACGAAAACAGGTCGGTTATAACGGTGTATCGATGCTGATTTCATCCAGTGACAAGCTGAAACTGGGAATAAACACCGTCATAAAATAGTCCATTTCTGGGCTATGGCGTAGCTGGAGTGTTTTTTCCAGGCGCGCTTTAGCCAGCTTGAATTCATTATTACCGGCCGATAACTCTTCCAGACATTTAACGAAGGCACATAACGCATCTGCCTGCTTGACGATCAGCTTCTCATCTTCGCTGTAATAATTTTCATCAAGGATTGGACGGAAATCGCTTTGTAACTCCGCTGGGATCATCTCAAGCAATTTTTGTTGGGCCACTTTCTCTATTTTTTTGTATTCGTGGGCAATTTGCGGGTTGTAATATTTAATCGGGGTGGGCATATCCCCGGTCAACACTTCGCTGACATCGTGGTACATCGCCAGCAGTGCCACGCGTTCTGCATTCAGGTTGCCATTAAATTTCCGATTCTTGATCACTGCCAGCGCATGGGCGACAAACGCAACCTGCAGGCTGTGTTCAGAAACGTTTTCAGTACGCACGTTGCGCATTAACGGCCAGCGGCTAATCAGTTTCAAACGGGACAGGTGAGCAAAGAAATGACTCTGGTTCATGGTGCTCTCTTTCTACAGCGATATGACAACAACAGGCAGACAGTATGGGTGCACAGCGTGCACCCAACAAGCTGATTACTGACGGTAGTTTTCGAGGAAACGCCCCAATTTACCTACGGCCATTTCCAGTTCATCTACACGGGGTAGGGTGACAATACGTACGTGGTCTGGATGAGGCCAATTGAACGCACTGCCCTGAACCAGCAGGACCTTTTCTTGTAACAGCAGGTCCAGAATCATCTTCTGGTCGTCATGAATATTAAAGCGTTTGGCGTCAATCTTCGGGAACATATAGAGGGCCCCTTGCGGTTTTACGCAGGAAACGCCAGGGATGTTATTCAGCAGTTCCCAAGTGCGATTACGTTGTTCATACAAACGGCCACCAGGCTGGATAAACTCGCTGATACTCTGGTATCCCCCCAGCGCGGTCTGAATGGCATGCTGCATAGGCACGTTGGCGCACAGGCGCATGGAGGCTAGCATTTCCAGCCCTTCAATATAACCTTTGGCATGTTTTTTCGGCCCGTTGAGCACCATCCATCCCTGGCGAAAACCCGCGACACGATAGGTTTTCGACAGGCCATTAAAGGTGATGGTCAGCAGGTCTGGTGCCAGTGCGGCAATCGAGTGATGAACCGCGTCGTCATAGAGGATCTTGTCGTAAATTTCATCAGAAAAAATGATCAGGTTATGCTGGCGGGCGATTTCGACAATCTCTTCCAGCAGGGCTTTACTGTATACCGCACCGGTCGGGTTATTAGGGTTAATAATGACAATGCCACGGGTGCGCGGTGTGATCTTGCGGCGGATATCATCCAGATCCGGAAACCAGCCAGCCTCTTCGTCACAGAGATAGTGCACCGCTTTACCACTGGAAAGCGAAACGGCGGCGGTCCACAGTGGGTAGTCTGGGGCTGGCACCAGCATTTCATCACCAGAATTAAGCAATGCCTGCATGGATTGAACGATGAGCTCGGATACCCCATTGCCAATATAGATATCCTCGACGGTCACATCACGCATATCACGGGCCTGATAGTGCTGCATGATCGCTTTACGCGCAGAGAACAACCCCTTGGAGTCGCAATAACCCTGTGCGGTAGGAAGATTACGGATGACATCCACCAGAATTTCATCTGGGGCATCAAAACCAAACGGTGCCGGATTGCCGATGTTCAGCTTCAGTACTTTGTTGCCTTCTTCCTCAAGAC
Organism: Serratia sp. HNCC26DJ244; assembly: GCF_057180565.1. Taxonomy (NCBI): domain Bacteria; kingdom Pseudomonadati; phylum Pseudomonadota; class Gammaproteobacteria; order Enterobacterales; family Yersiniaceae; genus Serratia; species Serratia sp. HNCC26DJ244. The sequence goes on from NZ_JBXUGO010000004.1 coordinate 207,557, forward strand.
GCTTGGCTTCTTTGAGTACTGGGCCTCGAATGTCGTAACAGACGTTGTCCAGCTTGCTGGATTTATCAATGGGGGACATAAAAAGTTGAGCCTTTTACTTAGATTGAGCTTTTAGAGAGGGGTGTTTCTGCCATGGAACACCACAGTTGGTCCAATGTACTCCTGCAAGCGCCCTTTTTGAAGAGTCTTGTAAAGCTTTGGTGCTAACATTCGACTTGAACGGCATTCTAAGTGATTAAAGGTTTTGGCTGGTTTGTTATTGGTGATAAAATCTTAAAAGATGATTATTAATAGTGTATTGATTTAAGTTTATGCTATTAAAGCAGGAGAACGGTTTTGTTGGTATGGCACACGATGAGCGTTCGGAATGTCAAAATCAGTATAAATGATAACAAAATGTAAAAAACTGTTTGCAGAGTTATTATATGGTGGATGAAAAAGGTAAATGCGGCCACAATTCAGTTATCGGAGATCACATTAAATATATTTCAGTAATTCACTGAAGTTTTTTTTGATTACAACTTTATATATTCTAACTATCTCTAGTTGCTGGATAAAATGCGGTATGGTTTGAACAGCGCAGGCGCTTGCAGTGCGAGGGCGACTAGGGTCGAGTAACACAGTAAGCTCTTGAGTATCTGGGCATTGAGCCGAAATAATTCGGATTGCTTGTCAGCCGCAAGTCTGAGATAAATCGATTCCTGACCGATTAGCTCAATGGCGTTGTTACTCAGTTGGTTGTCTTTGGGGGTTCATTGTGATGTGTGCATTCGCCACTTGGCCGCCGCTCGTATGAACTTGGTTATAGAAAAAGCGATAGAGGTAACGAAATATAAGGAATTTTTTGCCCTCTTCTAATGAGTGGGTTACTGTCATGTCCGGCGCTTGCCATTTTCGGCGGCGTCTTGGAAATACACCAGGGTAGTTTGTAAGTAATAATTTAAAAAGTGAAGAAAACACTATGATAAGTGCAAAACGTCCGTTACTTAATCTCGATCTCGATCTGCTGAGAACATTTGTTGCTGTGGCTGATTTAAAGACGTTTGCGTCGGCGGCAGTTGCCGTCCGTCGTACTCAATCAGCCGTGAGTCAACAAATGCAGCGGTTAGAGCAATTAGTTAACAAAGAGTTGTTTGCTCGCCATGGGCGCAATAAGTTATTAACCGAACATGGTATCCAACTTCTCGGTTATGCCAGGAAAATTCTGCGTTTCAATGATGAAGCCTATGCTTCTTTGGTTTATGACGATGTCGATGGCGTGCTGACTATCGGTGCTTCTGACGATACCGCAGATACTCTTCTGCCTTTTCTGCTTAATCGTGTGACCACGGTTTACCCACGGCTGACCGTCGATGTGCGGGTGAAACGTAGCGCACAAACTATCGATATGCTGGAAAAAGGGGAAGTGGATTTAGCCATTACCACCACCGCTACAGGTGATCATCCGCATGTTGTACTGCGCAACTCCCCAACGTTGTGGTATTGCGCGGCAGATTACTTTTTACAGCCAGGGGAGCCGCTGCCGTTGGTGGTGCTCGACGAACCTAGCCCGTTCCGTGACATGGCGATTAAACATCTGGATGCTGCTGATATTCCTTGGCGTATCGCCTACGTTGCTTCCTCCTTATCTGCGGTGCGTGCTGCATGTAGGGCAGGTTTAGGAATTACTGCCCGGCCTATTGAGATGATGACCCCAGACTTGCGGGTACTGGGTGTAGCAGAGGGGTTACCTCCATTGCCGGATACTCAATATTCACTATGCAAAAATGTGACGTGTGAGAACGAACTGGCCATGACGATTTTTAATGCCGTGAAAAAGGGTAATGAGACTTACCATTTCGATACGGATAGTGTCTTGGTTGCGGAAGATTTCGGCCTCTTGGAGGATGACGAGTAATATCGTCAATTCCCCCCTTGGCGACTTGAGGGGGGTAACCGATTGAAGCGGACATACGATTTGAATGGGGTATCACCGGCGCTGTTTTGCGCCATGGTGAGACTTCGTTAAGTAAAACCTCTGTCTTTTGGGCAGAGGTTTTTTTTATAGCGCGATCCGGCAGGTACGAAAGGCGAATCCTTGTTATTTGCAAGGTTATCCGGCTGATTTGTTGTGCGTTTTTTGAACGAAAGTTGACAAAAATGGTTAAGCCGCCACACTTATTTTTAGTTTTTTCCCCGAAACGTGTCCTGGATCAAAAAAATACCCCGAGCTAGTGAGTGGAACAACAGGGAATTCCTGAGAGAATGGTATAGTAAAACTGAAATGTTGCCATTGGGTTATCTCTGAGTGCAGTTATCTAACGACTAACTGACACGATTTAGCTGAGCTTCTGGTGCGATGATGTTAACAAATTGGTTTGTGTGTAAATTAATGTGTAGATTCTTTTGTTGAAATTGACAAAAGGCTATTGAAAGGAGTAAAAGCTCACAGCAAAATATTGCCTAATTCTCTGTAAAAGCAATGTGTTTGCGTGGCTCTACTCAACCTCTTTCAGGTTATAGCCAGCTGGCACGCGGGTGAATTGTCAACCAGGCAAGAGAGCCGAGTTCTGTAGTCAACTGTTTGTTACTTGAAAGATGATGGGTATATAGACCCAAGTTCATTCCAGTTGCAGGTAAAAGGCAAACGAATGAGTCTCTAGCAGCATAGTCAACTATGTGACTAGGGTGAATCAGCGCAGTCAACAACCCTGCAGTTAGAATGGCGACGGGGATATCTCCTTCCCTTGAATCGATGTGGTTCGCTCACCGCCGGTGATTAGAGCAGGCGTTCGCCACCACTTTTGATGAGTAAGCATAGAGTATGTCAACAACCACTGAAGTTATCGCTCATCACTGGGCATTCGTCGTATTTGTCATCATGGCTATTGGGCTTTGCGGCTTTATGTTGCTGGGCGCATTTTTCTTGGGTGGGAGAGCCCGGGGGCGTGCTAAAAACACACCTTATGAGTCGGGGATCGACTCTGTCGGCTCAGCGCGTATGCGCCTTTCAGCCAAATTTTATCTGGTCGCCATGTTCTTCGTTATCTTCGATGTTGAAGCCTTATATCTGTACGCTTGGTCGGTCTCGATTCGTGAGAGCGGTTGGGTAGGCTTTATCGAAGCCGCCATTTTCATTTTGGTGTTATTGGCAGGGTTGGTTTATCTGGTGCGTATCGGCGCATTGGATTGGGTCCCTGTGCGCTCTCAGCGCCTGAGCAAACCAAGCACAATCAAGAACGCCAGCAACAGTCATCCGCAGTAACAGTGAGGCATTAAGATGGACTATACGCTCACCCGCATAGACCCTAACGGTGAGAACGACCGTTATCCCCTGCAAAAACAGGAAATCGTTGGTGATCCTCTGGACCAGCAGGTTCATCGCACGGTCTACATGGGTAAACTTGAACATGCATTGCATGACATGGTGAACTGGGGGCGTAAAAACTCTCTTTGGCCCTATAACTTCGGCCTTTCATGCTGTTATGTGGAGATGGTGACATCATTTACTGCCATTAACGATGTGGCACGTTTTGGTGCAGAAGTATTGCGTGCATCCCCACGTCAGGCGGACTTTATGGTGGTAGCCGGGACTTGCTTCACTAAAATGGCCCCCGTTATTCAGCGTTTGTATGAACAGATGCTGGAGCCCAAGTGGGTGATCTCCATGGGCGCCTGCGCCAATTCCGGTGGTATGTACGATATCTACTCTGTGGTGCAGGGGGTGGATAAATTCCTGCCTGTTGATGTGTATATTCCAGGCTGCCCACCGCGTCCAGAGGCTTATATGCAGGCGTTACTGCTGCTGCAGGAGTCAATTGGTAAAGAGCGCCGCCCATTGTCGTGGGTTGTGGGCGAGCAGGGGGTTTACCGTGCCAATATGCAGTCAGAAAAAGCGCGAAAGCACGCGGAGCGTATTGCGGTAACCAATCTGCGGACGCCAGACGAGATTTAATCGAACTTGCGGCGAAATGACCCTTTAGTGTGGTGAAAAAATTATGACAGATTTAGCGACGCACGACGCCCTACCTGCCTGGGAAACCAGGGATCATCTGAATGATCCGGTGATTGGTGAACTGCGCAACCGTTTTGGGCCGGAAGCCTTCACTGTTCAGCCTACCCGTACGGGAATGCCGGTGGTATGGGTCAAACCTGATCAGTTACTGGACGTCATGACGTTCTTGAGAAAACAGCCGAAGCCTTATGTGATGCTGTTTGACTTGCATGGTATGGACGAGCGTTTGCGCACTCATCGCCAAGGCTTGCCAGCGGCAGATTTTTCTGTTTTCTACCATCTGATCTCTGTTGAGCGTAACCGCGACATCATGCTGAAAGTGGCACTGTCTGAAAAAGACCTTCATGTGCCCACAGTGACCAAGATATTTCCTAATGCCAACTGGTATGAGCGTGAAACTTGGGAGATGTTCGGTATCACTTTTGATGGTCACCCGCACCTGCGGCGCATCATGATGCCGCAAAGCTGGGAAGGTCATCCCCTACGTAAAGATTATCCGGCGCGCGCAACCGAATTCGATCCCTTTGTGTTGACCAAGCAGAAAGAAGATCTGGAAATGGAGTCGCTGAAATTCAGACCGGAAGAGTGGGGGATGAAGCGCAGTACAGACAATGAAGACTTCATGTTCCTTAACCTGGGCCCGAACCACCCCTCTTCCCATGGTGCGTTCCGTATCATTTTGCAGTTGGATGGTGAAGAAATTGTCGATTGCGTGCCGGATGTGGGTTACCACCACCGTGGCGCTGAGAAAATGGGTGAGCGGCAATCCTGGCATAGCTATATTCCTTACACCGATCGTATCGAATACCTCGGTGGCTGCGTAAACGAAATGCCTTACGTACTGGCGGTTGAAAAACTGGCCGGGATCGTGGTGCCGGATCGTGTCAACACCATTCGTGTGATGCTTTCTGAACTGTTCCGCATCAACAGCCACTTGCTGTACATCAGTACCTTTATTCAGGATGTGGGGGCGATGACCCCGGTGTTCTTCGCCTTTACCGACCGCCAGAAAGTGTATGATCTGGTGGAAGCGATTACCGGGTTCCGTATGCATCCCGCCTGGTTCCGTATTGGTGGTGTCGCCCATGATCTGCCCCGCGGTTGGGACCGTCTGCTGCGTGACTTCCTCAACTGGATGCCTAAGCGCCTCGACTCCTATGTAAAAGCAGCACTGCAAAACTCGATTCTTAAAGGGCGCTCTATTGGTGTCGCTTCCTACAATGCCAAAGAGGCATTGGAGTGGGGCGTGACGGGTGCAGGCTTGCGTGCCACCGGGGTTGAGTTTGATGTGCGCAAATGGCGCCCTTATTCCGGCTATGAGAACTTTGATTTTGAAGTACCGGTGGGTGACGGCAACAGTGACTGCTATACCCGAGTGATGCTCAAGGTAGAAGAGCTGCGCCAGAGTTTGCGTATTCTTGAACAGTGCTTGAACAACATGCCGGAAGGGCCGTTCAAGGCGGATCATCCGCTGACCACGCCGCCACCGAAAGAGCGCACGTTGCAGCATATTGAAACGATGATCACTCACTTCTTGCAGGTTTCCTGGGGCCCGGTGATGCCGGCTAACGAGTCATTCCAGATGGTGGAAGCCACCAAAGGGATCAACAGCTACTATCTGACCAGTGATGGTAGCACCATGAGTTACCGCACTCGAATTCGGACACCCAGCTATGCTCACCTGCAGCAAATTCCAGCGGTGATCCGCGGTAGCCTGGTTTCCGATTTGATCGTCTATCTGGGTAGTATCGATTTTGTAATGTCAGATGTGGACCGCTAACTATGCATGATCATGAAAACAATCACCCGGTGAACCAGGTGCTTGAGTCTGAAGCCGATGTCTTTGTGCTGAGTGCGCACGAACGTCAGGCGATCGAGCACGAGATGCACCATTACGAAGACCCGCGCGCCGCTTCCATTGAAGCCCTGAAAATAGTGCAGAAGCAGCGTGGTTGGGTTCCCGATGGGGCGATTTATGCCATCGCAGAGGTGCTGGGTATTCCTGCCAGCGACGTAGAAGGGGTGGCCACATTCTACAGCCAAATTTTCCGCCAACCCGTAGGGCGCCATGTGATCCGTTATTGTGACAGTGTGGTTTGTCACATCAATGGTTATCAGGGGATTCAAGCCGCTCTGGAGAATAAATTGGCTATCAAGCCAGGTCAAACCACGTTTGATGGCCGTTTTACATTACTGCCTACCTGCTGTTTGGGTAACTGCGACAAGGGGCCGAGTATGATGATTGATGAAGACACCCATGCTCACCTGACGCCGGAAAGCGCGGTCGAATTGTTGGAGCGGTATAAATGATGATGGATATCAAACGTACTGCTGAAATGCATCCGCTCACCTGGCGTTTGCGTGATGATCAACAACCGGTGTGGTTGGATGAGTATCGTAGCCAAAATGGTTATCAGGGGGCAGAAAAAGCCCTGAAAGGAATGGCGCCCGATGAGATAGTCAACCTGGTGAAAGAGGCCGGGTTGAAAGGCCGTGGTGGTGCTGGTTTCTCCACCGGGTTGAAGTGGAGCCTGATGCCGAAAGATGAATCCATGAACATTCGCTACCTATTGTGTAACGCGGATGAAATGGAACCAGGCACCTACAAAGACCGTTTATTGATGGAGCAATTGCCACACCTGTTGGTGGAAGGGATGTTGATTTCAGCTTTTGCGCTGAAGGCCTATCGCGGTTACATCTTCCTGCGTGGTGAATATGTTGAAGCTGCAGAACATTTGCGTCGCGCGATTAGTGAAGCGACGCAAGCGGGTTTGCTGGGCAAAAATATCCTGGGTAGTGGATTCGATTTTGAGCTGTTGGTGCATACCGGAGCTGGCCGTTACATCTGCGGTGAAGAAACGGCGCTGATCAACTCGCTGGAAGGCCGCCGTGCCAACCCACGTTCCAAACCGCCGTTCCCGGCTACCTCTGGGGCCTGGGGTAAACCCACCTGTGTCAACAACGTAGAAACCTTGTGTAACGTGCCTGCCATTCTTGAACACGGTGCGGATTGGTATAAAGGGATCTCGGCAGGTAAGAGTAACGACGCCGGTACCAAATTGATGGGCTTCTCTGGCCGGGTGAAAAACCCGGGTTTGTGGGAGTTGCCGTTTGGTATCACCGCCCGTGAAATTCTGGAAGATTACGCTGGTGGCATGCGTGATGGTTTGCGTTTTAAAGCCTGGCAGCCAGGGGGCGCGGGTACCGATTTCCTCACCGCTGACCACTTGGATCTCCCGATGGATTTTGAAAACATCGCTAAGGCGGGCAGCCGTTTGGGCACTGCGCTGGCGATGGCGGTAGACCATGAGATTGGTATGGTTCCCCTGGTGCGCAACCTGGAAGAGTTTTTTGCGCGCGAGTCCTGCGGTTGGTGTACCCCTTGCCGGGACGGCCTGCCATGGAGCGTGAAGATTCTGCGTGCTCTGGAGCGGGGCGAAGGGCAGCCGGGGGATATTGAAACCCTGGAGCAGTTGTGCCGCGCCTTGGGGCCGGGCAAAACGTTTTGTGCCCATGCACCTGGTGCCGTAGAGCCGCTACAGAGTGCGATTAAATATTTCCGCGATGAGTTTGAAGCCGGTATTGCGCCACAGTATTTGGGCAATGTTCAGGCGATTGGTGGTATTCAGCCAAACAACTTATTGAAGCAACGCTGGTAATCACATCGGTGTCAAGAGACGCAATGGCGGCTCCTGGCCTACCAGCCAAGAAATTTTTTATAATTAACGCTTGAAAAGTAACCGGCAATTTACCTGGCAGCGAGACTGCGAAGTAAAAGCTGACAGTTACCTCAGGCCATTTGGAAGCATGCTGACTATGGCTACGATTCATGTAGACGGCAAAGAATACGAGGTTGATGGAGCAGATAACCTGTTACAGGCATGTCTCTCTCTGGGCCTTGATATTCCCTATTTTTGCTGGCATCCGGCGCTTGGAAGCGTCGGCGCTTGCCGCCAATGTGCGGTAAAGCAATACCAAAATGCGGACGATACCCGTGGCCGTTTGGTGATGTCTTGTATGACACCAGCATCGGATGGAACCTTTATTTCCATTGATGATGCTGAAGCCAAACAGTTTCGTGAGAGTGTGGTCGAATGGTTGATGACCAATCACCCGCACGACTGCCCGGTGTGTGAGGAGGGCGGTAACTGTCACTTGCAGGATATGACGGTGATGACCGGACATAGTTTCCGTCGCTACCGTTTCACCAAGCGTACCCATAACAATCAGGAGTTGGGGCCATTTATCTCTCATGAGATGAACCGTTGCATTGCCTGTTACCGCTGTGTGCGTTACTACAAAGACTACGCGGATGGTACCGACTTTGGCGTCTATGGGGCACACGACAATGTCTATTTCGGCCGCCCGGAAAGTGGCACGCTGGAAAGCGAGTTTTCTGGCAACCTGGTAGAAGTCTGCCCAACTGGCGTATTTACCGACAAAACCCACTCAGAGCGCTATAACCGTAAGTGGGATATGCAGTTTGCGCCAAGCATCTGCCAACAGTGCAGTGTGGGGTGTAATACCAGCCCTGGTGAGCGCTATGGTGAATTGCGTCGCATTGAAAACCGCTATAACGGTAGCGTAAACCACTACTTCCTGTGTGATCGCGGCCGTTTTGGTTATGGTTATGTGAATCTGAAAGATCGTCCTCGGCTGCCACAACAGTTGCGCGGTAGTGACTGGATCACCTTGAATGCCGAACAGGCAATGCAAGGGGCGGCAGATATTCTGCGTCAAGCGAAGAAAACCATCGGTATCGGTTCCCCTCGCGCCAGCCTGGAAAGCAACTTTGCGTTACGTGAACTGGTTGGGGCGGAAAACTTTTATAGCGGCATTAGCCAAGCGGAACAGCAACGTTTGCACCTGATGCTCAACGTGCTGAAAAACAGTGGGGTTTATACCCCGAGCCTGCGTGAGATCGAAAGCTACGACGCGGTACTGGTATTAGGTGAAGACCTGACCCAGACAGCGGCCCGTATTGCGCTGTCGGTTCGTCAGGCGGTGAAAGGTAAAGCACGTGCCATGGCAGCCGCGCAACGGGTGGCTGATTGGCAGATCGCCGCAGTACAGAACATTGGCCAACATGCGAAACATCCGCTGTTTGTCACCAATGTTGATAGCACCCGTCTGGATGATATTGCTGCTTGGAGTTATCACGCGCCGGTTGATGAGCAAGCCCGTCTCGGTTTCGCTATCGCCCATGCACTGGACAACTTAGCGCCAGCGGTAGCCGGGTTGTCTGATGATCTCAACAAGAAGATTGATGTGATCGTGCAGGCCTTGGCGGGTGCACAGAAACCATTAATCGTCACCGGCAGCAATGTGGGCAGCGAAGCGATTATTGCGGCGGCCGCCAACATTGCCAACGCCTTGAAAGCTCGTGGTTCTAACGTGGGCATCACTTTGGTTGCTGCGGATGCCAACAGCCTCGGTTTGTCGATGATCGGTGGTGGTTCCCTTGATGAAGCGCTGCGGGAATTGGAAAGTGGCGCGGCGGATACCGCGATTGTGATGGAGAACGACCTCTATCGTCATGCGCCTGCGGCCAGAGTGGATGCCGCATTGGCACAAGTTCGCAACCTGATCGTTGCTGATCATCAGCGCACTACCCTGATGGATAAGGCTAACCTGATCCTGTCTGCCGCCAGTTTTGCCGAGAGTGATGGCACCGTGGTGAATCAGGAAGGGCGCGCACAGCGTTTCTTCCAGGTATACGATCCGTCTTATTACGATGATGCCAAGAAAGATATTCATAGCATCATATTGGAAAGCTGGCGTTGGATGCATTCATTGCACTCTGCTTATGCCAGCCGCCAGGTGGACTGGACGCAGTTGGATGATGTGATTGCCGCTTGTGTGGCAGCATTACCTCAACTGCAGGGGGTTCAGGAGGCGGCACCGGATGCAACATTCCGTATTCGTGGGCAGAAACTGGCTCGTTCACCGCACCGCTATAGTGGACGTACTGCGATGCGGGCTAACATCAGTGTGCATGAGCCCCGTCAGCCTCAGGATAAAGACAGTATGTTTGCCTTCTCGATGGAAGGGACCAACAGCCCACTGGCTGATCGCCAGCAGATCCCTTTCGCCTGGATGCCGGGTTGGAACTCACCACAGGCCTGGAACAAATTCCAGGCGGAAGTGGGCGGCAAACTGCGCCATGGGGACCCAGGGATACGCCTGATCGAAGCGGGGGAGGGCAACCTGGGTTACTTCTCTTCAATTCCACTGCCATTTATGGCGGAAGGCTGGCGTGTAGCCCCTTATTACCACCTGTTTGGCAGTGACGAAACCTCACAACGTTCAGCGGTGTTCCAACAGCGGATGTCACCCGCTTATGTGATGCTCAACGCTGCAGATGCCGAACAACTGGGTGTTAACGCCGGGGCGATGCTGGAGTTCGACTGTGTGGGTCAAACGTTACGTTTGCCGCTACGTTTGAGTGAAACCTTAAGCCAGGGCCAGATCGGTTTGCCGCTTGGCTTGCCAGGGATCCCGCCGATACTGGTGGGGGAAATGGTTGAAAATCTGCGGGAGGCAGCACGATGAGCTGGTTTACACCTGAGGTAATCGACATTCTGATCGCCATTCTAAAAGCGGTGGTGATCCTGCTCGTGGTGGTCACCTGCGGTGCCTTTATGAGTTTTGGCGAACGCCGCCTGTTGGGGCTGTTCCAGAACCGTTATGGGCCAAACCGTGTTGGTTGGGGGGGATCACTGCAGTTAGTCGCTGACATGATCAAAATGTTCTTCAAGGAAGACTGGGTACCGACCTTTGCTGACCGGGTGATCTTTACCCTGGCACCGATGATCGCCTTTACTTCCCTGTTACTGGCCTTTGCCATTGTCCCGGTCAGCCCGACTTGGGTGGTGGCGGATCTTAACATCGGCATTCTGTTCTTCCTGATGATGGCTGGGTTAGCGGTGTATGCAGTGCTGTTCGCTGGCTGGTCGAGTAACAACAAATACTCGTTGCTGGGGGCGATGCGTGCTTCTGCGCAAACGCTAAGCTATGAAGTGTTTCTCGGCCTGTCGCTGTTGGGCGTCGTCGCCCAGGCGGGCTCGTTCAACATGCAGGCGATTGTCGAGTCGCAAGCCCATGTCTGGAATGTCATCCCGCAATTTTTTGGTTTCCTGACCTTTGCCATTGCCGGGGTTGCGGTGTGTCACCGTCATCCCTTTGACCAACCCGAGGCTGAACAGGAACTGGCGGATGGTTACCATATTGAATACTCCGGCATGAAGTTCGGTCTGTTCTTTGTGGGGGAGTATATCGGCATCGTGACGGTATCAGCCTTGATTGTCACGCTGTTCTTCGGCGGTTGGCATGGGCCGTTTTTGCCACCATTTATCTGGTTCGCACTGAAAACCGCCTTCTTCATGGTGATGTTCATTCTGATCCGTGCTTCGCTGCCACGTCCGCGTTATGACCAGGTGATGTCGTTTGGTTGGCGCGTTTGTCTGCCATTGACGCTGCTGAATCTGTTGGCAACCGCTGCGGTCATTTTGTACCAAGCTGAATAAGGGGTGAATAAACCATGACATTGAAAGAGTTGGTGGTTGGTTTCGGCACCCAGGTGCGCAGTCTTTGGATGATTGGCCTGCATGCCTTCGCCAAACGCGAAACCCTAATGTATCCGGAAGAACCAGTCTATTTGCCACCACGTTACCGTGGTCGCATCGTGCTGACGCGTGATCCCAATGGTGAAGAGCGTTGTGTGGCCTGTAACCTGTGCGCCGTGGTCTGCCCGGTGGGCTGTATTTCACTGCAAAAAGCCGAGCATGAAGATGGGCGTTGGTACCCGGAGTTTTTCCGTATCAACTTCTCACGTTGCATCTTCTGCGGTTTGTGTGAAGAGGCCTGCCCAACCACCGCGATCCAATTGACCCCTGATTTTGAAATGGGTGAGTTCAAACGCCAGGATTTGGTCTACGAAAAAGAAGATCTGTTGATCTCGGGGCCGGGTAAATATCCGGAATATAACTTTTACCGCATGGCCGGTATGGCGATTGACGGCAAAGCCAAGGGCGAAGCCGAAAATGAAGCCAAACCGATCGACGTCAAAGGTCTGTTGCCGTAGGAGCAAGCATGGAAATTGCCTTTTATTTGGCAGGTTTGATTGCGATAGTCGCGACGATACGCGTTATTTCGCATACCAATCCTGTACATGCGCTGCTGTATCTGATCGTGTCTCTCTTGGCGATCTCGGCAGTCTTTTTCTCACTGGGGGCTTATTTTGCCGGGGCGTTGGAAATCATCGTTTATGCGGGTGCCATCATGGTGCTGTTCGTGTTTGTGGTGATGATGCTCAACCTGGGTGGTTCCGTACAACAGCAAGAGCGTGAGTGGTTGAAACCCTCTGTCTGGATTGGCCCCGCGTTGTTGTCACTGGTTTTATTGCTGGTGTTGATTTTTGCTATCCGCAGTGTGGCGGATCAAGGCATCAGCGGGGAAGTGATCGATGCCAAAGCGGTGGGTATCAGTCTGTTCGGCCCTTATGTGCTGGCGGTTGAACTGGCTTCAATGCTGCTGTTGGCGGGGCTGGTGGTTGCCTTCCATATTGGCCGTGAAGAAAAAGCCGGTGAAGTGCTGAGTAATACCGCCGCAAGCAGTGACATGGCGAAAAGAAAATCGGAGGAGCAAGCATGATCCCTCTTCAACATGGGCTTATCCTGGCGGCAATTCTGTTTGCACTGGGGCTGGGCGGGTTGATATCCCGGCGTAATCTGCTGTTTATGCTCATCAGCCTGGAAGTGATGATCAACGCTGCGGCATTGGCGTTTATCGTAGCGGGGAGCTATTGGCATCAGCCAGATGGGCAGATTATGTATATCTTGGCGATCAGCCTGGCAGCCGCCGAAGCCAGTGTCGGCTTGGCATTGCTGCTGCAGCTCTACCGTCGCCGTCATACCCTGAATATTGATACTGTCAGTGAGATGCGCGGATGAATCTATTATATTTAACCATTCTGCTGCCGCTGCTCGGCTTCCTGTTGCTGGCGTTTTCCCGGGGGCGCTGGTGTGAAAACCTGGCCGCAACCGTCGGCGTTGGCTCAGTTGGCCTGGCAGCACTGGTCACGGCCTATGCCGCTGTGGATTTTCTTGCTCAACAGGCTACGGGTGTTCAGCTGTTTGAACAACACCTGTGGACCTGGATGGCGGTAGGCAATTTCAACATTGGGGTTACCTTGGTGTTGGATGGCCTGTCACTCACTATGCTGTCGGTGGTCACGGGTGTCGGTTTCTTAATTCACATGTATGCCTCTTGGTATATGCGTGGTGAAGAGGGATATTCACGCTTCTTCGCTTATACCAACCTATTTATCGCCAGCATGGTGGTTCTGGTTCTGGCCGATAACCTGTTGCTGATGTACCTGGGCTGGGAAGGTGTTGGTCTGTGCAGTTACCTGTTGATCGGTTTTTACTATAAAAACCCGGCTAATGGGGCGGCGGCAATGAAAGCCTTTATCGTCACCCGTGTGGGTGATGTGTTCTTGGCTTTTGCGCTGTTTATTCTGTATCAGCAACTGGGCACGCTGAACATTCGTGAACTGATGGTGCTGGCACCACAGAAACTGGCGGTGGGCGACAGTGCGATTACCTGGGCAACCCTGATGTTACTGGGTGGTGCGGTGGGTAAATCGGCACAGTTACCGTTGCAAACCTGGCTGGCGGATGCGATGGCCGGCCCAACCCCGGTATCTGCTTTGATTCACGCGGCCACCATGGTGACTGCGGGTGTTTACCTGATTGCCCGTATGAACGGTTTGTTCCTGATGGCGCCACAAGTGTTGGAGCTGGTGGGCGTGGTCGGTGGGGTCACCTTGCTATTGGCGGGTTTTGCCGCGCTGGTGCAGACCGATATCAAACGCGTGTTAGCCTACTCAACCATGAGCCAGATTGGTTATATGTTCCTGGCGCTAGGCGTACAGGCTTGGGATGCGGCAATCTTCCATCTGATGACACACGCCTTCTTCAAAGCCTTGCTGTTCCTCTCCTCTGGCTCAGTGATTCTGGCCTGTCACCATGAACAGAACATTTTCAAAATGGGGGGCTTGCGCAAGAGCATTCCACTGATTTATGTCTGCTTCCTGGTGGGGGGCGCTGCTTTGTCGGCACTGCCTATGGTTACCGCAGGTTTCTTCAGTAAGGATGAGATCCTGGCTGGCGCGATGGCTAACGGCCATTTCAACCTGATGATGGCAGGGTTGGTGGGGGCATTTATGACTTCACTGTATACCTTCCGTATGATCTTTATCGTGTTCCATGGTGAAGAGAAAATCAAAGCCCATGCCGTGAAAGGGATTACTCACCACTTGCCACTGCTGGTGCTGTTGGTGCTGTCCACCTTTGTGGGTGCGATGATTGTTCCACCACTTTCTGGGGTACTGCCGTCAACCACCGAGTTGCCACATGGCAATGTGCTGACGTTGGAAATCACCTCTGGGGTGGTGGCTATCATCGGTATCCTGTTGGCAGCTGCGCTGTGGTTAGGTAAACGCACCCTGGTAAACAGCATCGCGCAAAGTGCGCCAGGGCGTTTCTTGTCAACCTGGTGGTTTAATGCCTGGGGCTTTGACTGGCTGTATGACAAGGTGTTTGTCAAACCCTACCTGGCGATTGCCAGATTGCTGCAAAGCGATCCACTGAATTCACTGATGAACTTGCCTGCAATCTTTGCCCGCTGGGGTAATCGTGGTTTGGCGGTGAGTGAGAACGGTTATATCCGCTGGTATATCGCCTCTATGGGGGTGGGCGCCGTGCTGGTATTGGCGCTGTTGATGATGGTTTAACAGAGCAGTTTGGACACAATTATCGGGCGTAGCGCTCGTTAATTTAGCGCTATGTACAACGTTTTTGCTTTACACCCAAGAATTTCAAATTGGAGCTAGGCGGCAAGTGCACGAATCCCCAGGAGCTTACACAAGTAAGTGACTGGGGTGAGTAAACGTAGCCAACAACGCTCCAGCTTGAAAGAGACGGGTAGAATAAGGGATACAAAACGCCATGATATTAACTTGGCTAATTCTTCTCCCCTTTATCGGTGGTCTGCTGTGTTGGCAGAGTGAGCGTTTCGGCACTAAAATGCCGCGCTGGATCGGATTGATCGCGATGGGGCTGACATTAGTTCTCACCTTGCAACTGTGGTGGCAGGGCAACTATTCACTGCTTAAGCCGTTGGGGATTCCACAGTGGCAGTCTGAGTTTTCTGTACCGTGGATCCCGAGCTTTGGTATCAGCTTCCACCTGGCACTGGATGGTTTGTCGCTACTGATGGTGGTGTTGACCAGCTTGCTAGGGGTGGTGGCAATACTCTGTTCCTGGAATGAAATCCAGCGAAATCAGGGTTTTTTCCACCTGAACCTGCTGTGGATCCTCGGTGGGGTTATCGGGGTGTTCCTCGCCATTGACTTGTTCCTGTTCTTCTTCTTCTGGGAAATGATGTTGGTGCCGATGTATTTCCTGATTGCTCTGTGGGGGCATAAGGCATCGGATGGTAAAACCCGTATTACGGCGGCTACCAAGTTCTTTATCTATACCCAGGCCAGTGGTCTGGTGATGTTGGTTGCCATCCTCGGCTTGGTGTTTGTTCATCATAATGCCACTGGTGCCTGGACCTTCAACTATGTAGAACTGTTGAACACGCCAATGTCGCACCAAGTGGAATACCTGCTGATGCTGGGCTTCTTTATCGCTTTCGCGGTGAAAATGCCAGTGGTGCCATTACACGGCTGGTTGCCGGATGCTCATAGCCAGGCACCGACTGCGGGTTCGGTGGACTTGGCAGGGATTTTGTTGAAAACGGCGGCCTATGGCCTGTTGCGTTTCAGCTTGCCGCTGTTCCCTAATGCTTCGGCTGAGTTTGCACCGATCGCCATGTGGTTGGGGGTGATTGGTATCTTCTACGGTGCCTGGATGGCATTTGCCCAAACCGATATCAAACGTCTGATTGCTTATACTTCCGTTTCCCATATGGGCTTTGTGCTGATTGCCATCTATACCGGTAGCCAATTAGCTTACCAGGGGGCGGTGATCCAGATGATTGCTCACGGCCTTTCTGCCGCCGGGTTGTTTATTATCTGTGGCCAGTTGTATGAACGCCTGCATACCCGCGATATGCGTCAGATGGGCGGCTTGTGGGGGCGGATCAAGTATATCCCTGCGCTTTCCCTGTTCTTTGCCGTGGCCACTCTGGGGATGCCGGGTACCGGTAACTTTGTCGGTGAATTTATGATCCTGTTTGGTAGCTTCCAGGTTACCCCGGTGATCACGATAATTTCAGCTTTCGGTCTGGTGTTTGCTTCGGTTTATGCCTTGATGATGATGCAACGTGCTTACTACGGTGCGCCGAAGTCAGACCAACCGTTGCCGGGCATGAGTGCTCGTGAATTGTTTATCGTTCTGCTGTTGGTGGTGCTGTTGGTGCTGTTGGGGGTCTATCCTCAACCGGTTCTGAATACCTCAAGTGCAGCGATGGACAACGTGCAACACTGGTTTGGTCCGTCAGTTTCAGCCATTTTAACTACAAGGCCGTAATTCGCCATGACAATAACTCCTCAACAACTGATCGCACTGTTACCGCTGTTGATCGTCGGATTGACGGTGGTGGTTGTGATGCTGTGCATTGCGTGGCGACGCGACCACTTTATCAATGCTACTCTGGCTGTCGTCGGCCTTAACCTGGCACTGCTTTCGCTCTATTTTGTCGGACAAGTTGGTCCGATAGACGTCACTCCGCTGGTGCGGATTGACGGTTATTCGATGTTCTATACTGGGCTGGTGCTGTTGGCCAGCTTGGCAACTTGTACCTTTGCCTACCCTTGGCTGGCGGGTTACCCGGATAACCGTGAAGAGTTCTACCTGCTGGTATTGATTGCTACCATGGGGGGGCTGTTACTCGCCAGTGCCAACCATCTGGCTTCGCTATTCCTCGGCATTGAACTGGTTTCGTTACCGCTGTTTGGCCTGATTGGTTATGCCTACCGCCAGAAGCGTTCGTTAGAAGCCGCCATCAAGTATATGGTGCTCTCTGCTGCTGCCTCCAGCTTCCTGCTGTTTGGTATGGCGCTGCTGTATGCCGAGTCGGGTGACCTGTCATTGGCGGGCCTGGGCAAGAGTTTGCAGGAACATCTGGTTCACCAGCCACTGGTGTTGGCAGGGATGGGCATGATGCTGGTTGGCCTCGGCTTTAAACTTTCGTTGGTGCCATTCCAGTTGTGGACGCCGGATGTTTATCAAGGCGCCCCAGCACCGGTTTCAACCTTTCTGGCAACTGCCAGCAAGGTTGCGATCTTTGCGGTAGTGATGCGTTTGTTCCTGTATGCGCCCGCTGCTGATCATGAAGCGCTGCGCATCGTGCTGGCGGTGATCGCCTTCTGTTCGATCCTGTTTGGTAACCTGATGGCGATTAACCAGACGAACATTAAGCGGTTGCTGGGTTACTCCTCCATCGCTCATCTGGGTTATCTGTTGGTGGCGCTGATCGCGGTACAAAGCCACGATCTGGCACTGGAAACCGCTGGTGTTTATCTGACCGGTTATCTGTTCAGCAGTTTGGGCGCCTTCGGGGTGGTGAGTTTAATGTCCAGCCCTTACCGTGGGCCGGATGCCGATTCGCTGTTCTCTTACCGCGGTCTGTTTTGGCATAAGCCTATTCTGTCGGCGGTGATGACGGTGATGATGTTGTCATTGGCCGGTATCCCGATGACGCTGGGCTTTATTGGTAAGTTCTATGTGGTTGCCATGGGCGTTAGCGCGCATCTGTGGTGGTTGACCGGTGCGGTGGTGGTCGGTAGTGCCATTGGTTTGTACTACTACTTGCGTGTGATCGTCAGCCTCTATTTAAGCGCCCCAGAAACCTTGAGACGGGATACCCCCAACAACTGGGCATTGACCGCCGGTGGGGTGGTGGTGCTGATTTCAACGGTGTTGGTACTGTTGTTGGGGCTCTACCCGCAACCACTGATTACCCTGGTGCAGATGGCAAAACCGATGTTTTGATCGTTGGCGGGTCATAACTGGACAACAAACATTAGTACAGCAGGGCAGGCCGATGTGTCTGCCCTTAATATCAATAGAGCACCCGTTGTTGGGTGCTTTTATTTTTATGCAAAACTACGATGAATGATATCACCGTCAAGCAAGACGGAGCCGCCAATATTGCCGAGCTGAAACTGGGCGTGGAAGGGCAAGTCAACAAGCAGGTGAATCTGTGGGGCAACGTTGGCCAGCAACTGGGTAACAATGGCTACAGCGATACTGCCGTGAAATACCACTTCTAATGCAGGTGCGCCTTCCCTGTCTGCGCACTTTCGCAGGCAGGGAAGGCAGTTGTTTGCCTAGGGTTTATGGAGTTGATTACCCATTCACTTTACGCTTGATGATCGCCCTCAATGCCCAATATCACTTCCACTTGATAGATTTTCCCCGTATCAAGCAAGGTAATCACTGGTTGTGGTTGCCGTTCACCGTCAACGAACACTTGCGTGTGGCCCTCGCCTTGGCGCAGTACTAAGCGATATTCGCTGCTCCCTTCACGGTAGGTTAGCGTAACTGGCGGCCAACCAACGGGTAACCGGGTGTTGATGGCCAGGGTATTGCCACGGCGTTTTAGCCCAAGTAGTGACTCTATGATTAGCCGATACATCCAGCCTGCTGAACCGGTATACCAGCTCCAACCACCACGGCCAATATGCGGGGCGACGGCATAAATATCCGCCGTAGCAACATAAGGCTCAACTTTGTAGCGATCTGCCGCCATGCTGTCTAGGCTATGGTTGATCGGGTTAATCAAGGCCATCAATTCCCAGGCACGTTCGATATTGCCCATTTCGGCGAACGCCATTACTGCCCATATGGCCGCATGAGTATATTGTCCGCCGTTTTCCCGCACACCGGGCAGATAACCACGGATATAACCTGGGTTCGGGCCCTTGCCATCAAAAGGTGGCGTCAGTAGTTTGATGATCCCGGCCTGGTTATCCACCAGGTGCTTATCCAACGATTGCATCGCCTGCGTACTGCGTGCTGAGTCGCCACCGCCGGAAAGAACTGACCAGCTCTGGGCGATGGCATCAATGCGGCACTCCGCGCTGTGCTGCGACCCCAAAGGTTCGCCATTGTCGAAGTAGCCACGGCGGTACCACTCACCATCCCAGGCGTGAGCGTGCAGGTTAACGCGCAGTTGTTCCGCTTGCTGTTGGCACCATTGCGCTAATTCTGGATCACTATGCTGGTAAGCAAGCTTGCCGTAGCGTTGCAGAATAGAGAACAGGAAGAAACCGAGCCAAACACTCTCGCCACGACCTTCCGCGCCGACTTTATCCATGCCGTCGTTCCAGTCACCACTGCCCATCAGTGGCAGCCCGTGCTCACCCAGTCTCAGGCCATGCTTCAGCGCTCTGACACCGTGCAGATACAGGCTCTCTTGTTCGGTACTGGTACCCGGTTGTTCGTAACATGACTCTTCACCCGGTGCCAATGGGCGTGCTGTCAGATAACTTACCTGCTGTTGAAGAACTGCCTGATCGTCCGTGGCATCAAGATAATGGCAAATAGCCAAAGGCAACCACAGGTAATCATCGGAACAGCGGGTGCGTACCCCATTGCCCTGTGGCGGATGCCACCAGTGCTGAACATCCCCTTCAATAAATTGCCGCGAAGCACATAACAGGATTTGTTCGCGTAGACGTTCAGGCTGGGTGTGTGTCAGTGCCAGCGTATCTTGCAGTTGATCGCGGAATCCAAACGCACCACCCGATTGATAATACCCGCTGCGGGCTTGAAGGCGGCAGGCGATGGTTTGATACAGCAGCCAGCCATTAGCCAGCAGATCGACAGCCGGATAGGGGGTGGCGATTTGTACCTTGTTCAGCAGCCGGTCCCAGTGTTGCTCCACCTGGTGTAACTCGTGATGCAGCACATCTTCTTGCAGATAATGGCGTAGCAGGGCTTCGGCTTCGTCAGTATCTTGCCCCAGGCCTAGAGCGAACACCCAACTGCGTTGGTCGCCATCAATGAGGCTAATGGCAGACTGAACGGCCCCACAAGGGTCCAGACCAGCGCCGGTCTTGCCGGATAACCGTCGTAATTTCAGAACGGCAGGGTCGGCCAGCGTACCGTTGCGGCCAATAAATTCCCGCCGATCACCGGTGATTGAACAATGTACGCCAGTCACGCCGAAGAACGCAGTGCGTGGCGAACCACTACTGGTGTAATAGTTGTTGGCGAGGATGCCGCAACCCCCAGGCACGGTTGCGCTGCGGGTCACGACATGCATTGCCGCTTTTTGGCGCGAATCACCGAGGATAAACTCCATATATCCGGTGGTAGAGAGCCTACGGGTTCGCCCAGAGGCATTAGTCAGGGTGAGCAGGAACAACTTCACCGGTGCATCTTTGGCCACCAGCACCGTCAGTTGGCTATCGATACCGCTTTCCCGGTGCTCGAACACGCTATAGCCAAAACCATGGCGTGTCAGGTAATGACCACTCCCTTTGGCGGGGAGTGGTGTCGGTGACCAAATATGCCCACTCTCTTCATCACGCAGATAGAAGGCTTCACCGCTACGGTCACTCACCGGGTCGTTATTCCACGGGGTCAAGCGGTACTCGTGGGCGTTTTCATACCAGGTATAAGCCTGGCCACTTTCTGAGACCACTGAGCCGAACATCTCATTGGCAATCACGTTTGCCCAAGGTGCTGGCGTGACCCGGCTTTCGTTAACGGCGATGACATATTCGCGGCCATTTGCCGAGAAGCCCCCATAGCCGTTGTAGAATTGCAGGTTATCGATGTCAGGTAGCTGGGGTGAATGCAGGTTGTGCGGTAAACGAGTCAGGACAGCCAGCTTAGAGGAGGCGGTTGGCGGGCCTAATGGTTGCTGTTGGGTTGGTGGCTGTTGCAAACGTTGGTTGAGTTGCTCCACCAGCCCACCGCGCCGATCATCCAGATAAATCCGCGCTACGCTCAGTAGCAGGGTACGGTCTTCCGGCGACATCAATTCGCCGGAGCGAACGAAGATCCCACCAGGCTTGTCAGTCAGGCATGACTCCATGCCAGCGGCAATCATCTCCATGATCTGATTTTGCAGATCTTGCCGATAACCCCCGAGATCCTGATTAATAATCACCAGATCAACCTGTAGCCCTTTCAAGCGCCAGTAGTTATGTGCCTGGATCAGCTTTTTCACCAGTGCGATATTCTCACTGTCGCTGACAGATAACAGCACAATAGGTAGATCACCGGAGATGGAATAGCCCCAAAGCCCGGATTGTCCACGGCGGTTATTGATGATTTCACTGCTGGCGGCACGCATCTCCTGTGCCGGGAATACCACCGCGCTGGCCAAGCGATTAAACAGATTGGCGTCTTCTTCATTGGCATTAAGCTGGCGTAGCACTACTTGGCTGTGTGACCAGGCCAGTTCGAAAATACGGTCCGCCATATAGCGGTCACGGTATTTCTCCAACATTGCCAGGCTGCTGTCACGGTCTTCACAAACGCCATAGAAGATATCTAGCGTCAACGGTTGATTGGGTTTAAGCACCACCTGCTGGCGGATAGCCATGATCGGGTCGAGCACTGCGCCGGCGCTATTGGTCAGGGGGCGGTTCTGATGCAGCGCCTGCGGGTTGGCTGGCGTGCGACCCCGGCCAATAAACTTGGCCCGATCGGTTTCAAACGAGGTCTGGTTACTGCCCCCTGGCAGGATCATCATATGCAGCAACCACGGCGATTTTTCTTGCGGTTCACGGGGGCGGCGGTGGCACAGAATGGCGTCCTGATCAGGCAGTAACTCGGTTTGTACAAACAGATTGCTGAATGCAGGATGGGCCAGGTCATTGTTGGCTGGGGCAAGCACCACTTCGGCATAGCTGGTAATTTCGATGATGCGCGTTTGTTTGCCACGGTTAACCAAGGTCAGGCGGCGCAGTTCGATATCATCCTCTGGTGAAATCACCACTTGAGTTTTCACCGAAAGCATCCCCTGCTGGCGCTGGAACTCCGCACCTGCGTCGTTGAAGGTGGCGCGGTAACCCCCTTTCTCGCTTCCTCCGGTAGGCTGCCAGGTGTTACTCCACACCTCACCGGTTTGTGGATCACGCAGGTAACAGAAAGCCCCCCAGTTGTCGCAGGTGGCATCCTCGCGCCAACGTGTCAATGCCAGATCCTGCCAGCGACTATAGCTACCACCACTTTGGCTGATCATTAGGTGATAGTTGGCATTAGACAGCAGTTGCACTTCGGGGATGAAGGAATCGACACCGGTGAATTCGCGGGCAGCAAAACTGGCCGGTGTAATGGTGCCTTCATGAGTTTCGAAGTGGCGGCGGGTACTGTAAAGCTCGATGGCATCCGGCACCCGTTCCTGCAAAACCAGCCGGGTTGACTGGAAAGCAGGGTAGCGGGAAAAACGTTTTACCATTGGCGCATCCAATAACAGATGCGATAACGCCAGGAAGCTCATCCCCTGATGGTGAGCCATATAGGAACGGACAATCACATACAGTTGCCCCCAACTGAGGCGCGACGCGGTGTAATCCAGTGCTTCGTAGAAACCATAACGCCCTTTGGCGCCGTTTTTTTCCAGCGTCAGCAAATTGTTGCAGGCACTGTCGGGGTCAACCATCAACGCCAGTAGGGTGGCGTAAGGGGCGATGACCATGTCATCCCCCAGCCCGCGTCGCAAGCCTAATCCCGGCACCCCAAAGGCGTGATATTGGTAGTTTTGCAACACATCAAAGCCAAAATAGCCGGATTCAGAAATCCCCCACGGGACACCGCACTCTTTGCCCCAGGCAATTTGCCGTTTTACGGCCGCACGGCACATTTGCACCAGAACGGTATTGGGGTAGGCCGGCATCACCAATTGCGGCATCAGGTATTCGAACATCGAACCGCTCCAGGACATCAGGGCCGGTTCTTTATTGATCAGGGTAAACAGCCGCCCCAGTGCAAACCAACTGCGCTGCGGGATTTGGTTGGTGGCAATGGCGACATAGTTGGTCAGGCGGATTTCTGAGGCCAACAGATCATATTTACTGCTGTCTGCGCGGTTTTGATCGCAGTTGAAACCGACAGTCAGCAAATGTGTGGTTTTGTCGTACAGGAAACTGAAATCCATCTGCGCCATGTTTTCTAACCGCTGTTGCAACAGCGTCAAGTGTGCCAGGCGTTCGGTAGCCAGTTGAGTCACGCTATCAAGTTGCACTTGCTGCTCTGCGGATAGCCTCAGCTGTTTGGGCGGGTTGGCTAACCAGTGCAGGCTGGGCACTTGTTCCAGTGCCGGCAGGCTGTTGTTCAACCAACCAAACCATAAGCTCCACTCGGTGCTGAGTTCGTTGAGTTGTTGCTGAAAAGCAGCGGCCCAGCGTTGAGTCGCTTCGCCCTGTTGCCGTGCGCTTTCCTGCAGGTTTTGGCTCTCACTAAGCAACGTATTCAGTTCAGTTTGCAGTGCTGCAGTAGGGGCATTGTTTGCCCGTTGCCACAGTTTGCGCAACTGCTGCAAGGCTTGGGGGGCGGTGGCTCCCCAGTGCTGCTCTAGCAACAACAGGGTGTCATCAAGCCCGCCAAGCAGGCGTGACGGGTCGACCACCGGTTGATTGGCCAACGGCGGTAGCCCGGCACTTAATGTCAGTAGATGAGCCGCGAAGTTACCACTGTCCACGCTGGAGACATAGCGCGGGCTCAGGGGTTCCAGGGTCCGGGTGTCATACCAGTTGTACAGATGACCCCGGTAACGCTCCATACGCTCCAGTGTGCCCAAGGTCAGAGTAATGCGCTGTAAGGCACCACTGAGGGTGAGATAACCGAAGTCATAGGCGGTGAGATCTGCCAGCAGCGACAGCCCGATATTGGTGGGTGAAGTACGATGCGCGATCATCGGCTCCGGGATCTCCTGGAAGTTATCCGGCGGTAACCAATTCTCTTGTTCAGTGACAAAGGTGGCAAAAAACGCCCAGGTTTCACGGCTGGTCTGGCGCAAGTAGCGGCGTTGCGTAAGGGTGAGGGCAGCTTTAACTCGCAGTGGCTCAAGGCTGAGGTGATAAAGCAGGAACGGCGACAGCACCCACAAAATGGCTAATGGCAGGGCGAGCAATATAGCGATCGCGCCAGAAAACGCCGCCAGTAGCAAGAGCAGTACACCAGCCAACGGGTTGAACCACAGCTTGCAGTAGTAATTGGCCAGCGTGACCGCCTGGTGCTGTTGGGATTGAGCGTAGCTGCTCCACTCTTGCAGACGATGTTTGCTTACCAGTAAACGCCACAGCGTGATAGCAATGGCCTTCAGGCTGTAGAGGGCTTCATGGGGTAATTCGGTTAGTCGTAGGCCAACCTGCGCCAGCCGGTGTAGTGACCCTTTGAGTTTCAACTGTAAATGCTGGCGATAAGGCTGGTGCGGCGGTTTGCGTACCCCATCTTGCAACAGTGCCAGCAGCGTGGGTAGCAGCAGAATAATGGCGAAGACAGCAAACCAGTAGCCGGTATCCGGTAACCAGCCAATGCTAAGGAACAACAGCAACAGTAAACAAGGGGAGACCAGGCTACGGCGCAGGTTATCCAGCAGTTTCCAGCGCGATAGGTGGCTCAGCGGATTGGTTGCACGGGTGCCATCCTCAGTGACCACCTGGGGGCGCAGCCAGTTGAGTAATTGCCAGTCGCCACGGATCCAGCGTGAACGGCGCGCCACGTCTACCAGATAAGTGCCGGGATATTGCTCATAAAGCAACACATCACTGAGTAAACCCGAGCGGGCATAGCAACCTTCCAACAGGTCGTGGCTCAAGACCAGATTTTCTGGGAAAGAGCCTTGCAGACTGTGGGAAAAGACATCGACGTCATAAATCCCTTTACCAATAAACGAACCTTCACCAAACAGATCCTGGTAAATATCAGAGGAGATCTGCGTGTAGGGGTCATTGCCCGGTGTGCTGCTACAGAGTGCTGCATAGTGGCTCTGACCATAAGTGGGGATCTCTTCTGCCATTCGTGGCTGCAGGACAGCATAGCCAGCCACTACCCGATTGTGTGTGGCATCGTATTGCGGTTGATTCAATGGGTGTGCCATAGCAGCAATCAACTGATGGGCGGTTTCACGCGGCAAAATGGTGTCGCTATCGAGCGTAATAACATATTTAACGGTTTTTAACTGCGTTAACCCTTGCCCTATTTGGCTGGAAAATCCATTACCTCGATTGCGTAGCCAATCATTCAAGGCATTTAGCTTGCCACGCTTACGTTCCAACCCCATCCAGGTTTGCTGCTTTTCATTCCACAGGCGTTCCCGGTGGAACAGAAAGAAGTGACTGGCACCTTCGCTGCTATAGCGGGTATTCAGCTCATTGACCTTTTGGCTGGCATAAGCCAGTAGCTCGGCATCATCCGCCTGGTGTTGCTGTGCGGCATCATTAAAGTCGGTCAGTAAGGCGAAATGCAGATGCGGCATCGAATTGCCCAGATAACAGACTTCCAACGTATTGATCAATTGGTCAATATTCGCTTTATGGCTGATCAAGGTCGGGAACACCACCAGGGTGCGGTATTTTTCCGGGATGCCGTTGGAAAAATCGAGCCTGGGTAGCGGTTTTGGTGAACAGTTACGGCTGGTGGTTTCACTGAGTAAGTTGACCATCAACTGACTGACCACGACCACTAATGGGCAGATCAGCAGCAGCAACCCCCAAGTGATGCCGGTGTGATAAGTATGGTGCAGTACTACGGCACAGGCCGCGGTAGTGAGCAGGCTGAGGCTACCGACCCAAGAGAGCAGCGGGTACTGATTGAAGAGTTGACTGATACGGCTTATGCGCCCGAAACGGACCTGGAGTTGTTGTTCCAGTTGTGGGCGGCCATCATCAATCAGGTAATAGCCGATATGGTGCGTTCGTGGGTTGCTATTGGCCTGTTCAGCGGCGGCCCGTGCCATATTCAGCGCCTGCTTTGCCACTTGGACCTCACTATGCGGGCACTGGCGCGCGAGCGTTTCGATCACATGGCGATAGTGGTCACGGGTATTGAAATGCATTAATGGGTAGATGCCTGCGGGGTCTTCACTCAAAGTATGGTCAACGTGACTCATGGCTTCGACAAATTCCGCCCAATCCATTTCGCTCAGTTGACGCAGACCCGCAATACTGTTGCTGACAGAGAGTTGATTAGAGGCCAACTGCTGGTTGAAACGATGAATCAACTCATCTGAGGTCAAGCTGACTTCCGCCAGGCGTTGTTCAACCCAGGTCAGTGGTAGCGCCAACATGGTGCCATGGCCCCGTAGGCGACGGGCCAGTTCGGCCACGAAGGCACTGGTGCGCGGCGGGTTAGAACGCGCCATATCGGCAATGACGATAATCAAGTTGGCGGGGTCGTTTTTTGCCGACTCGAGCATTTTAGTCACCCAGCTATCCGCCAGATTGCGTTCCTGTTGCACCTGGGCTACTTCTAACGCCACTCGGCGTAAGTTTTCAATCAGTGCCAGCCTGAGCATACCGGGTAACGCCCAGAGTTCCCCCAGCGTTAAATTCACTTCTGTCTGGTAGGCGGCAATATAGCGCATCAGGCTTTCGGCATCCCAACGCCCATCACCATGAGCAATCGCCTCGGTGGCGATATCGTAAATCCGTGGGCAGTTGTGTGGCACCATCAACCGGGGCAACCAGCGGCCAAAGGTTTTTGGCAGATGATGGCGGACCACGCGAATTTGTTCTTCAATCAGGTAAAAATTGTCCAGCAGCCAATCGCCTGCGGGGGTCATGATGCTTTTCTTGCCGTTGCTTAATTGGCGGCAACTTTCTGTCAAAACCTGTTCGTTATCATTAAGGCGTTTGAGTAAATGGTAGGGGGATTTACCGCTTGCCAGTTTATGTGAACGAGCCAGGCGTTGGCCGTAGCGTTCCATTTGGTCGATAGAAAATAGCTCGGCTTTGATGTTGCTGGCGGGAAGAATGTCGGCAACCGCCTGGTGATGCCGTGATAGCCACTGGGTGACTTTGGTATTGTTTCGGGTGTTTTTCAACCAACCTATAAATCTTTCTTTCATGTAAAAGCTCCTTGCATCTGACCAAAAGGGCTGGTGGCATTAGCGCGGGAAGGCTGTGAGCATCATTTTTAACCCTTAATTTGATCTGGATAGGGTTAATGGTGATGGGAACCCGGTAGCCAACGCGGATCCCGTCTTTTTCTCGAGCTTGTTTTTTAATCAAAATAATTATTTTTAATAAACAATCGTGTTGTCAGCGCATTGATAAATAGACATTATTTTTCCGCCCCTAAATGCTGATTTGCCGTATAATTCCCCCCGACGAGTCTGGTGAATGAGGTGGTAGTGAAACAACTTTCGGGATTGCTGCGGCAGCTAAGCCAGCAGTTGGAGCAGGACTTTCCCTTGGAAGCCGGATTTCGGCAGATCACCATGGCGGTTCCCGGCCACCTGACTGTGCGGTTGTTAGAGTGGCTGGCAGCACAGCGTCTGTTCCCCCAGTTTTACTGGTGCCATCGCGATGGGATGCAAGAGGCGGCGGTATGCGGCTCAGCAAGACAATTTGCCGAACCTGCACAAGCACAGGCCTTTGTTGATGCTCACCCGGGAGCCCGTCTCTGGGGGCTTAATGCTTTCGACGGTGATGCACTGTTGCTATTGCCGCGCTTGGAAATTTTCAGTTGTAAAGGCAAAGGCGAACTGACGCTTAATCTGTTCTCTGAACATGCGTTGCAAGAAGACGCCAGGGCCGCACGAGCCTGGCTGGGAAAGCTATTGGTGGCAAAACCGATCGCCGGTTTACAGGTGAAAGTGCGTTCGGTGCAACATCAACCGGTACGTTCCGGTTGGGAAATCATGCTGAGCGATGCGCTGAAAGCGATAAAAAGTCAGCAGATGGATAAGGTGGTATTGGCTCGTAGCTCGTTGTTAACGCTCGAGAGCCCGTTGTTTGCGCCAGCGTTGATGGCCGCCAGCCGTAGGGTGAATCACCAATGCTACCACTTTATGCTGCGCATTGATGCACATTCCGCTTTTCTTGGCTCCAGCCCTGAACGACTATACCGGCGTGAAGGGCATCATCTGTCCACCGAAGCATTGGCCGGAACGGTGAGTAATCACCAGGATGAACAGCAGGCTGAGGCATTGGCACAGTGGTTGCTGCAGGATAGCAAGAACCAACAAGAGAACTTGCTGGTGGTGGATGATATCTGTCAGCGTCTGCAAGGTGGTGCCAATGCGGTGGACGTCTTGCCCCCTGAGGTGGTGCGCTTGCGCAAAGTGCAACATCTAAGACGGCGTATTGAAGCACAGCTGAATGGCAGTAATGATGCCGACTGCTTGCGGCGGCTCCAGCCTACGGCGGCAGTGGCCGGCTTGCCTCGCCAGGCGGCGCGTGATTTTATTCGCCAGCACGAGCCGTTCTCGCGCCATTGGTATGCGGGGTCTGCGGGCTATCTTTGCGCCACGCAAGCCGAATTTTGTGTGGCGCTGCGCTCTTGCCAGATTGAGGGGGCCGAGGTGCAATTATACGCCGGGGCCGGGATTGTTGCCGGGTCAGATCCTGAACTGGAGTGGCAAGAGGTTGAAAGCAAAGCAGCTGGTTTGCGCACATTATTGCAACCGGAGCAAGAGAGTTAACCGGTTGAAGTGTATAATTCGCAACAACTGCTTAGGGCATATGACCTTGCCCGGTTGACCTCAAGGGCGCGTGATACGAGCCCCCAGGGAGGGGTTCACGGCGTGTCGGCGTTCTGCATCATGCCTACTTTCCTGAACTGAAAAGGGGAACGGTATTAAGCGCAGCTAGTTAGGTTACATCGCCTGTTTTATTGACTTGTGAGCGAATTATGTCGACAAGTGTTTTTAATCGCCAGTGGGCCACGTTATTGTTGGAAGCGCTCGCCCGCCATGGGGTGCAGCATGTCTGTATCGCTCCTGGGTCACGTTCGACACCACTGACACTGGCGGCGGCGGCAAATCCTGCTTTTGTCTGCCATACCCATTTTGATGAGCGGGGCTTAGGCCATTTGGCGCTGGGCCTGGCAAAAGCCTCCCGTCAACCGGTCGCGGTGATCGTCACCTCAGGGACTGCGGCGGCCAATCTCTATCCTGCGTTGATCGAAGCCGGGCTCACTGGCGAACGACTGGTGTTTCTAACCGCGGACCGACCGCCAGAACTGATTGACTGTGGTGCCAATCAAGCTATTCGTCAACATGGCCTCTATGCCAGCCATCCTACCCTCAGTATTGATTTACCCCGCCCCAGCCCGGATATTCCGGCTCGTTGGCTGGTGTCGACGCTCGATAGTGCTATGGCACGTCTATTACAGGGCGCGTTGCATATTAACTGCCCGTTTGCCGAACCGCTGTATGGCGATGATGGGCAGCAGTACCATGAATGGTCGGCGGCACTGGGTGATTGGTGGCAGGCGTCGCATCCCTGGTTGCGTGAAATGGACCATCATCAGGTATTAAAACAAGAGGATTGGCTTCTCTGGCGGCAAAAACGTGGCGTGGTGATCGCCGGGCGAATGAGTGCCGAAGAGGGGGTACGCCTGGCTGAATGGGCCGAGAGGCTGGGCTGGCCATTGATTGGTGATGTGCTGTCGCAAACCGGCCAACCGTTGCCTGGTGCCGATTTGTGGTTGGCCAAACCACAAGCCCGCCATTTACTGGCAAAGGCACAATTGGTGGTGCAGTTTGGTAGCAGCCTGACGGGTAAACGGTTATTACAATGGCAGGCGAACTGTCAGCCAGAAGAGTTCTGGTTGATTGATTATCTGCCTGGTCGTCTGGATCCTTCACATCATCGTGGTCGCCGTATTCGCTCCAGCGTGGCTGAATGGCTTGAGTTGCACCCGGCTCAAGAGTGTTCACCCTGGGCGGGTGAGTTGGCGACCTTAGCGCAGCAAGCCTTTCAGGTCAGCGCGGAATATCTGCATAACCGTTTTGGTGAAGCACAATTGGCCCAACGCCTGCCCGAGCTATTAGCCGAAAATGGCCAATTGTTTGTTGGCAATAGCCTGATTGTTCGCCTGATCGATGCATTAAGCCAATTACCCGCCGGTTACCCGGTGTTCAGTAATCGTGGTGCCAGTGGCATTGACGGTCTGCTGTCTACCGCAGCAGGGGTACAACGCGCTACCGCCAAACCTACACTGGTGTTGGTGGGGGATATCTCAGCTTTATATGATTTGAATGCGCTGGCGTTATTACGCCAAGACTCGGCACCGATGGTACTGATAGTGGTGAACAATAACGGTGGGCAGATCTTTTCATTGTTGCCAACGCCACCAGCAGAGCGCCAACGTTTTTACTGTATGCCGCAGAATGTGGAGTTCAGCCATGCGGCAGCCATGTTCCAGCTCGGTTATGCCTGCCCGCAAAATTGGCCTCAATTGCAGCAGGCGGTAGAGCAGGCCTGGTGCCACAGCGGGACGACATTAATTGAGTTGCAGGTTGCCTCCAGTGAGGGTGCCGAAACCTTGCAGCACTTGGTACAACTGATGGCGGCTGACTGATGCTGGCCGCGCGCGTGTTACAACCAGGCGAAAGCCAGCGCCCATGGCTGGTTTGGCTGCATGGCTTGCTGGGGAACAACAATGAGTGGCGGGTTATTGCTTCCCGTTGCCCGCATTGGCCCTCACTGGCCATTGACCTGCCCGGTCATGGCGACTCTGTCGGGCAATCTTGCCGCGATTTTGCCGATGTCAGCCAGCAGATCAGCGCGACATTGCAGCAGCACAACATCGAACGTTACTGTTTGGTGGGGTATTCGCTGGGGGGGCGCATTGCCATGTACCATGCTTGCCACGGTGATAGCCGGGGGCTGCAAGGTCTACTGATTGAGGGGGGCAACCCAGGGCTAAATGATGAAGGCTTGCGTGCGCAACGCCGGGTGCATGATGCCCATTGGGCCCAACGTTTTCGTATTGAGCCCATCAGCCAGGTACTGTCGGATTGGTATCAGCAGCCGGTATTTGCCGATCTGGATGTTATACACCGCCAAGCCTTGATTGAGGCACGTGCCAATAACCAGGGGCCGGCAGTGGCTGATATGCTGGAGGCCACCTCTCTTGGCTGTCAACCTTGGCTGGTCCCGCAATTACAACAACTGACCATGCCGATAAAAGTGGTATGTGGTGCGGATGATGCTAAGTTCCAAGGGTTGGCCCGAGAGGCTGGCTTGCCATTAGCCACCGTCCCGCAGGCCGGTCATAATGCTCATTTAGCCAACCCGGTGGCCTTTGCCGCCGTGTTAGATGAATTTCTTGATAATCTTGATAATAAAGGAAGCGAACATGCTTTATCCGAATGAAGAGCAACTGTATGCCGCGGTTGAGTGGCAGGATTGTTCTGGCGATTTCGAAGATATCCTGTATCACAAATCCAGTGATGGCATTGCCAAAATCACCATTAACCGCCCGCAAGTGCGTAACGCTTTCCGTCCACTGACGGTAAAAGAGATGATTGAAGCCCTGGCGAATGCCCGTTATGACGATGGGATTGGGACCATTATCCTTACCGGTGCGGGTGATAAAGCCTTCTGTGCCGGGGGCGATCAGAAAGTACGTGGTGATTACGGTGGTTATCGTGATGATAGTGGGGTGCATCACCTGAATGTGCTCGATTTCCAACGCCAGATCCGCACTTGCCCGAAACCGGTGGTAGCGATGGTGGCGGGTTACTCTATCGGCGGTGGTCATGTGCTGCATATGATATGTGACCTGACCATTGCTGCCGATAATGCCATTTTTGGTCAGACCGGGCCGAAAGTGGGCTCCTTTGACGGCGGATGGGGCGCCTCTTATATGGCACGTATTGTGGGCCAGAAGAAAGCGCGTGAGATCTGGTTCCTGTGCCGTCAGTATGATGCCGCTGCCGCACTGGATATGGGGCTGGTCAATACCGTGGTACCGTTGGCGGATTTAGAAAAAGAGACGGTACGCTGGTGTCGTGAGATGTTGCAAAACAGCCCGATGGCACTGCGTTGCCTGAAAGCCGCGCTGAATGCGGACTGTGATGGTCAGGCCGGTTTGCAGGAGCTGGCGGGTAATGCCACCATGCTGTTTTATATGACCGATGAAGGTCAAGAAGGGCGTAACGCATTTAATGAAAAGCGCCAGCCGGACTTCAGCAAATTCAAGCGTAATCCGTAATGACCAATTCAACGCGTATGGCGGCTCTCTATCGCTATAGTGTGCCGATGGAGGCAGGGGTGGTGCTGCGCAATCAGCGCTTGAAAACCCGTGATGGTTTGTTGCTCCACTTGCAGCAAGGGGAGCAACAAGGCTGGGGGGAAATTACCCCCTTGCCGGAGTTCAGTGTCGAAACCTTATATCAGGCGCAACAGGCGGCATTAGCTTGGGGGCAAGCGTGGGTGGCGGATCAGTCACCGGTACCCACACAGTGGCCTTCGGTGGCGTTTGGCACCAGTTGCGCGCTGGCTGAGTTGAGCGGGCAGTTGCCACAGCAGGCGGATTACCGCAAGGCACCGCTGTGCAGTGGCGACCCGGATGAATTGTTTGACGTGCTGGCGGCGCTGCCCGGTGAGAAAATCGCCAAGGTGAAGGTGGGGCTGTACGAGGCGGTGCGTGATGGTATGGTGGTCAATGTGTTGCTGGAGGCATTGCCGGACCTCAAATTGCGGCTGGATGCCAACCGCAGTTGGACGGCAGCCAAAGCGGACAGTTTTGCCAAATATGTCAATCCGCAGTGGCGTGATCGTATCGCATTTTTGGAAGAACCCTGTAAAACCCGTGATGAATCACGCCATTTCGCCCAATCACAGGGTATTGCCATTGCCTGGGATGAAAGTGTGCGTGAGGCAGACTTTGTGGTGCAGGCCGAACCAGGCGTCGCCGCCATTGTCATCAAACCCACCTTGGTGGGTAGCCTGGAGCGTTGCCAAGAGTTGGTAACACAAGCACATCAGGCGGGTTTGGTTGCGGTGATCAGTTCCAGCATTGAGTCCAGCCTGGGGCTCACGCAGTTGGCACGTATTGCCCACTGGTTAACACCAGACACGGTGCCGGGGTTGGATACACTAAACCTGATGCAGGCACAGTTGCTGCGTAGTTGGCCTGACAGCACCTTACCGTTATTGCAGAGCGAGGCTCTGGAGTGTGTATGGCGCAGTTGAATAACTGGCCATGGCGGTATTGGGCAGAACACCGCCCACAGGAGACAGCGCTGCTGGTGCAACAGCAACCGATCAGTTGGTTAATGTTACAACAGCAGGTTGATGCACTGGCTGCTGATTTTCAGCAGCAAGGGGTGCAGCCTGCCTGTGGTGTGGCGCTATGCGGTAAAAACAGTTATCCGTTACTGTTGGCCTATCTGGCCTTGTTGCAATGTGGCGCACGCTTGCTGCCACTTAACCCCGGGTTACCCGCTGCGATGCTGGCACGGTTACTGCCCGATCTGAATATTGCTTTTGTATTCAGCCCTGACAGTTTGCCCACCTTACCCGCTGAGCTGACTATCTTATCCTCCATGGAAGGGGATGTTGGCCAATGGCAACCTGTACCATGGCAACCCTTACCATGGCAACCACAGCGGCTGGCGACGTTAACCTTGACTTCCGGTTCCAGCGGCCTGCCGAAAGCGGCTGCGCATAGCTATGCCGGGCATTTGGCTTGTGCGCAAGGCGTTTTACAACGGATGGATTTCCAACCATCGGATAGCTGGCTGCTCTCTTTACCGTTGTTTCATGTTTCTGGTCAAGGGATTGTCTGGCGCTGGCTGACAGCCGGGGCACAGTTGGTGGTACGCGAGATGCAACCGTTGGCTGACGCCTTGGCGGGCTGTACTCATGCTTCTCTGGTACCGACGCAGTTATGGCGGTTATTGTCTGCACCTCAAACAGAGCACAGCTTGAAGGAAGTGTTACTCGGCGGGGCGATGATCCCGGTTGAGCTGACCCGGCAAGCGGAGGCGCAGGGGATCCGCTGCTGGTGTGGTTATGGCCTGACGGAATTGGCCTCGACGGTTTGTGCCAAGCGTGCTGATGAATTGCCGGGGGTAGGGTTACCGCTGCCCGGGGGCGAGATTCGGCTGGTGGAACAGGAAGTATGGATCCGTTCTGACAGCCTGGCATTGGGGTATTGGTACCAAGGGGTTTTGCTGCCAGTCAGCGATGCTGAAGGTTGGTTCCATACCCGTGATCGTGGGGTGATGGCGCAGGGTGAGTTGCGGATTATTGGCCGCTTGGATAACCAGTTTTTCAGTGGTGGGGAAGGGATACAGCCAGAAGAGGTCGAGCGAGTGTTGCTGGAACATCCGCAGATATCCCAGGTATTTATCGTGCCGCTTGATGACCCTGAGTTTGGTCAGCGGCCAGTGGCGGTGGCAGATTGGGCCGGGGAGTTGTCGTTGGATTTATTACTGAACTGGGCACAAGACCAATTGGCAAACTTTCAGCGGCCCATTGCCTTGCTCGCCTTACCCATTGAACTGAAAAATGGCGGGATTAAAATTTCACGCCATCGCTTACAACAGTGGGCTGCCGAGCAATGGCAGCCAGCCCGATAAAGCAGTCACGGACATCAGTGATCAGATACTCAGCACTTTCTGTGATCCGAACTTTGGAAATCAGTGCAAGACCTGTTGAAAATACATAGCACTTTGTCAAATAACTCGAATGATTTTGAATATAAGTCGATTCTATTAAACTTCTTTCATTCTCATTTTCAGATAACATATTGTCACTTTTGATGATTCAGAGTTAAAAAAGGAACAATCATGAATAAATTTTTAGTCGCGTATGCAGCTGCTTTGCTGTTTGTGACTGGTTCTGCTAATGCCATTGGCGTGAGAGGCGAGGTGGGGCAAGATTATACCCATCTCAGTGCTGGCATGGGGTTGCTTATTCCTGGGTTGGGCGTCAATGGCAACTGGATACGTAGCGACCATGATGGCAGTGTTGGCAGCGTGGGTTTGGATTTCACCTTGCCATTTTCCCCACTTAAGGCAACGGTAGGGGGCAAAGCGCTCTATCTTAGCCCACAAGAGGGGCGCAGTGGTGCTGCACTGGCTTTAGGCGGGGGGCTGCAATGGAGCCTCAACCGTTACTTTGCACTGTATGGCGAAGGTTATTTTGCTCCTGATGCATTAACCAGCGGTGTCAAAGCTTATAACGAATTCAATGGTGGCTTGCGTTGGAATGTCTTTCAACCGCTGAGTGTTGATGTGGGCTATCGTTATCTCAATCTGCAAGGGAAAGAGGGCAAGCGGGATAATGCGATAGCCGATGGCCCTTATCTGGGCGTGGGTTTGAACTTCTGATAGCCCGGCAGAGTGTGCGCAGTGGTTTAGGTATAAGCCAGAAATGGGGGCAGAGTCAGCCCCATCTCATTATCCCACCGCAGGGAGTAGGCCGCTGGCAATGCCGAGCTGGATAGCGATGACGGTGATGCCGCAAAAAAACACCAGCGGCGGCGGGCTAGTAACCCCTATCACGGCAACAAATTGTTTACAGTGTGTGTAACTTATTCCTCTGACTGCCACTGACATAAACTTGGGTATATAGTAGAGACACCCGTCGTCATTCAATCTAGCGGGTATTGGCTGTAACCTGAATGAATGGGCTATGGATCTGAACAGCAAGGGGAAATCAATGTTAAGAGTGGAGATGCTCAGTACCGGTGATGAGGTGCTGCACGGGCAAATTATCGATACCAATGCTGCCTGGTTGGCAGATTATCTGTTTCAACAAGGCTTGCCGATGAGTAGCCGTGAAACTGTCGGGGATAGCCTCTCTTCTCTGATTGAAACGCTACAAGAGCGTAGCCATATTGCGGATGTGTTGATAGTGAATGGTGGCTTGGGGCCCACCAGTGATGATCTCAGTGCGCTGGCAGCTGCCAAGGCGTGTGGTGTTGAATTGGTTGAACACCCTACCTGGATCACCCGTATCGAGGCCTATTTTGCTGAACGAGGCCGGGTGATGGCGGATTCCAACCGTAAGCAGGCACAATTGCCAGCGAATGCTGAAATGCTGGATAACCGTGTGGGTACCGCTTGCGGTTTTGCGCTGAGGTTGAATAAATGCCTGATGTTCTTTACTCCGGGTGTGCCATCTGAGTTTAAGGTAATGGTGAAAGAGCAGATTTTCCCGCGTTTGCAGCAGCAGTTTAGCCTGCCAGAGCCACCGTTATGTTTACGTTTAACGACGTTCGGTACTTCAGAAAGCGACTTGGCAGCAGAATTGGATCCAATATCGTTACCGCCGGATGTGGTGCTGGGGTATCGCTCTTCCAGCCCGATTATTGAGTTAAAGTTGACTGGGCCGCACTGTCAGCGCGTTGCCATGGAGCAGATATGGCAACGGGTACGGGGCGTTGTGGCGGACAATACTATTTATGAAGGAACGGCGGGGTTAGCGGCGCAGTTAGCGCAACGACTGCAGCAACAAGGGATGAAACTGGTGCTGAGTGAGCAATTTACTGCCGGGTTGATCAATCTGCAATTGCAGAGCGAAGCGGCACCTTTGGCGGGAGGAGAGTTACTCCCCGCTGATTGCCACGAGACACTGGAAACCTTGCTGGCACGTGCACAGAGGTTGTCTCAGCTTAGCCATGCACCATTGGCGTTGGCCGTCAGTGCCATGGAGGGTGAACGGGTGAGTATCGCCTTGCATACGCCCAAGGGCGGCGTGGGCCAGACCGTCAGCTACCGTGTTTCCCGTCATAGCCTGCGTTTGCGGCAGGAATCTGTAGCGATGTTGGCGTTGGATATGCTGCGTCGCTGGCTCAATGAGGACCAAGTTTGCGGTAGACATAATTGGTTGGAAACGGTGGCAATTATCGAGTAACACACTGTATAGGCGGTGTGACACCGCCTAAATTTCCAGCTCAATATCCATCAAGGGCATACAGCAGCAGGGCAGGATCTCGCCCTTATTGACAAAAGCCAGTGGCGCTTGGCGATAGGCGACTTTACCTTTCAGTAACTTCAAGCGGCAGGCACCGCAATAGCCTGATCGGCATTGGTATTCCACCGCAACATCATGTAACTCAAGTATCTCAAGCAGGCAGCTTTCCTCTGCGGCAGCTGAGAGCTGCGCACCACTGGCACGCAGCGTGATGGTTGGGCTGCTCACTTACAGCTCGAAATCACTCAAGTCGTCAGCATTGACTTCTGAGTCAATCTGACCGACCAGATAGGAGCTGACTTCCACTTCCTGCGGAGCCACTTGAACATTATCCGAAACCAGCCAGGCGTTGATCCAGGGGATAGGGTTGGAGCGGGTCTGGAATGGCAGATTTAAGCCAACGGCCTGCATACGGATATTGGTAATATATTCCACATATTGGCACAGAATATCTTTGTTCAAGCCAATCATTGAACCATCACAAAACAGATACTCCGCCCACTCTTTTTCTTGTTCAGCCGCCATGACGAACAGGTCGTAACACTCCTGCTGACACTCTTCAGCGATCTCGACCATCTCTGGGTCATCTGCACCCGAACGCATCAGATTCAATATATGCTGGGTACCGGTGAGATGCAGGGCTTCATCACGGGCAATAAGCTTGATGATCTTGGCATTGCCTTCCATCAGTTCACGCTCGGCAAAAGCAAACGAACAGGCGAAACTGACATAGAAACGGATGGCCTCAAGGGCATTGACACTCATCAGGCACAGATACAACTGTTTTTTGATGGCGCGTATATTCACCACAACGGTTTTACCATTAACCTGATGGGTGCCTTCACCCAGCAGATGGTAGTAATTGGTCATCTCAATCAGTTTGTCATAATAGCTGGAGATGTCTTTCGCCCGTTTTTTGATCTCTTCATTGGTCACGATATCGTCAAATACCACTGCCGGATCATTAACGATATTACGGATGATATGGGTGTAGGAACGTGAGTGAATGGTTTCAGAGAATGACCAGGTTTCCACCCAGGTTTCCAGTTCCGGGATTGAGATCAACGGCAGGAAGGCAATGTTCGGGCTGCGACCCTGGATGGAGTCCAACAGGGTCTGATACTTCAGGTTACTGATAAAAATGTGTTTTTCGTGTGGGGGGAGAGCCTGATAGTCGATACGGTCACGGGAAACGTCAACCTCTTCTGGGCGCCAGAAAAAGGAGAGCTGCTTTTCGATCAACTTTTCGAATATTTCATGCTTTTGCTGATCAAACCGCGCTACGTTGACGGGTTGGCCGAAGAACATTGGCTCAAGTAGCTGATTGTTTTTATTCTGTGAAAATGTGGTGTAAGCCATAAGTTTGGGTCCGTATTCAAGTTGCGGGGGAGTGACCTGGGTCATTCGCCCCCATTGGGGCTGCTACCCGCTGCATTTAAATCTCATCCTTGAGATTTCCCTTTCAGGTAGGCGCGCGCATGGTGGCAGTCAAACCAGTTTCCGGCCGGTTTGCCCCAGTAGGCAATATCAAAAATTAGATTTTGCAGGCACCGCCTTCACAGTCATCATTACTTTGCGCTGACTGCAAATCTTCCTGAATATCTTCCGCGCCGTCGCGGGTATTTTGATAATACAGTGTTTTTATACCCAGCTTGTAGGTGGTCAGCAGGTCTTTCAACAACTGCTTCATTGGCACCTTACCCGCTGGGAAACGGGTTGGATCGTAGTTGGTATTGGCCGAAATCGACTGGTCGATGAACTTCTGCATCAAGCCAACCAATTGCAGGTAGCCATCATTATTGGGCATTTCCCACAATAGCTGATAGTCATTTTTCAGACGCTCATACTCAGGAACCACCTGGCGTAAAATACCATCTTTCGACGCCTTGATACTGATATGACCCCGTGGTGGCTCAATGCCGTTGGTGGCATTGGATATTTGTGACGAGGTCTCTGACGGCATCAGTGCCGACAGGGTTGAATTACGCAGCCCAGTCTGTTTAATCTCTTTACGCAGTGTTTCCCAGTCATAATGCAAAGGTTCGCTGCAAATCGTATCCAGATCTTTCTTATAAGTATCGATTGGCAGAATACCTTTCGCATAGGTAGTTTCATTGAACCATGGGCAAGGCCCTTGCTCTTGCGCCAGGCGATTCGATGCTTTTAACAGGTAGTATTGAATCGCTTCGAAGGTTCTGTGGGTCAATGGGTTGGCACTGCCATCCGAATAACGGACCCCATTTTTTGCCAGATAATAGGCAAAGTTGATCACACCGATACCCAGGGTACGCCGCCCCATTGCACCACGGAAGGCCGCTTTGATGGGGTAGTCCTGATAGTCGAGTAGGGCATCAAGTGCGCGCACCGCCAATGTGGCCAACTCCTCCAGATCATCCAGGCTTTCAATCGCCCCAAGGTTGAAGGCTGACAGGGTACAGAGGGCGATCTCACCGTTTTCGTCGTTGATGTCATCCAGTGGTTTGGTTGGCAAGGCGATCTCCAAACAGAGATTCGACTGGCGCACCGGGGCGACCTGCGGATCGAACGGGCTGTGCGTGTTGCAATGATCAACGTTCTGGATATAGATACGGCCCGTTGAAGCACGCTCTTGCATCATCAATGAGAACAGTTCTACTGCTTTGACTCGCTGTTGGCGAATGCTGCTGTCTTTTTCATAACGGGTATAAAGCCGCTCGAATTCATCCTGATCGGCGAAGAACGCATCATATAACCCAGGGACGTCAGAAGGGCTGAACAGGGTAATATCTTCGTTTTTGATCAAACGCTGGTACATCAGGCGGTTGAGTTGTACACCATAATCCATATGACGTACCCGGTTACCCTCAACGCCACGGTTGTTCTTCAGTACCAGTAAGCTTTCCACTTCCAGATGCCACATGGGGTAGAACAGGGTGGCAGCACCGCCGCGCACTCCCCCTTGAGAGCAAGATTTCACCGCAGTCTGAAAATGTTTGTAGAACGGGATGCAACCAGTGTGAAAAGCTTCACCACCACGGATCGGGCTACCTAAGGCGCGAATACGCCCGGCATTGATGCCGATGCCGGCGCGCTGCGAAACATATTTAACGATAGCACTGGAGGTGGCGTTGATTGAATCAAGACTGTCACCGCATTCGATCAGTACACAAGAACTGAACTGGCGGGTTGGGGTGCGCACCCCAGACATGATAGGGGTAGGCAGTGAGATCTTGAAGGTGGAAATGGCGTCATAGAAACGTTTTACGTAGTCCAGACGGGTTTCACGTGGATAGCCGGAAAACAGGCAGGCCGCAACCAAAAGATACAAAAACTGCGCGCTTTCGTAAATTTCGCCGCTAACGCGGTTTTGTACCAGATATTTACCTTCCAGCTGTTTAACCGCCGCGTAGGAGAAATTCATATCGCGCCAGTGATCAATAAAGCTATCCATCTGGGCGAATTCTTCTGCGGTATAGTCCGCCAGCAGATGTTTGTCATACTTGCCCATCTCAACCATGCGGACAACGTGGTCATACAGTTTTGGTGGTTCAAACTGACCGTAGGCTTTTTTCCGTAAGTGGAAGATGGCCAGGCGGGCGGCCAGATATTGATAATCAGGGGCGTCACGGGAGATAAGATCCGCCGCCGCCTTGATGATGGTTTCATGAATATCGGCAGTCTTGATGCCATCATAAAACTGAATGTGTGAACGTAACTCTACTTGAGAAACCGAAACGTTGTTTAAACCTTCTGCAGCCCAATCAAGGACCCGGTGGATTTTGTCGAGGTTAATGCGCTCTTTACTGCCATCGCGTTTAGTTACAAGTAGGCTTTGGTTCATTTTTACCTGTCCGTTTGTTTCCCAGAAGCAGGCAGGTCTAGTGCTTTCGCTTAACCTGCAAATACTATATATAGGGGGGAGGAGTCATTAAGATAACAAGATAGTGATAAAAGCGTGGATTTGCAAGTGAACAAAATCGGCTGATTTTGTGAATAACCTGGGGGTGAAATGTGAATGAAGAGGGGGAGTCGTGTAGTGTCAAGGGGTCTAAGCTTGTCAATAGTTTTGTTCGCCTCAGCAAAATGATAACTGTTTGCCGCTTTATTAAACGTTAGAAAAAAACGGTATATTGATCTGCTTTAGTATTCTTAAAAATGATTTGCATGGCAGTTTTTGATCACAGACAGAAGATAACCCTGCATGGTGAGTCACAAACAGACCGGCGTTGGCAAGAGCAACCCCGGTCGCGTCTCTCTTGCTTAACCTTGGTGCTGCGTATGCACCATATAATTCACATCCACATTGCCGCCCAGTTTGAAATGATCAGTCAATGGGTTGTAATGCAGACCGATCATATGCTTTTCGCATAGTACGCTACCATCAAGCCAGCTAATCAGCTCAGAGGGGCGGATAAACTTGCGATGATCGTGTGTCCCCTTCGGTACCATCTTGAGCAGATACTCGGCACCAACAACGGCCAGCAGCCAAGCTTTGACATTACGGTTGATGGTAGAGAAAAAAACATGGCCCCCTGGTTTCACCAGATGCGCGCAGGCTCGCACTACCGAGGAGGGGTCAGGCACGTGTTCCAGCATTTCCATACAGGTGACGATGTCATATTGCTGGTGATGGGCTTGTGCATGGCTCTCTACGGTTTCCTGCACGTAAGTGACCTGGATACCGCTTTCCAACGCATGTAAACGGGCAACCTGCAATGGCTCGAAACCCATATCTAACCCGGTCACCACCGCACCTTCGCGGGCCATACTTTCTGACAGAATGCCCCCACCACAACCCACATCGAGCACCTTTTGGCCAAAAATACCCCCCGAGCGTTGCATGATATAATCGAGGCGTAGTGGATTGATTCGGTGCAAAGGTTTGAACTCACCTTCCAGGTCCCACCAGCGTGCGGCGACAGCTTCAAATTTAGCGATCTCTTGGTGGTCAACATTTTGGGCGTGATGCGATGAGTGGGATTTCATAAGTCTTATTGGTTCCTTATCTTTCTCTATGCGGATTATATACCCAAGTGGGGCAAGTTGCAGCCAGCAACTCTACCGCTTGAATGGCGACCAGTATTCCATAATCCTTGCTGCAGCACGGCGGTTGTTAATGGCCGTTATCGCATTTGTCCTGATATTTGCGTTAAACAATGGCGGTAATTTTCCCGTAAAGCCTGCTTTGTGGTATAATTTCACCTCTTTGGCACCATGCCAAGGCAGATGAATCATTCAGTATGAGGGATAGTAGCTCTATGAGCGATCTTGCCAGAGAAATCACACCGGTAAATATTGAGGAAGAGCTGAAAAGCTCGTATCTGGATTATGCCATGTCCGTTATTGTCGGGCGTGCGTTGCCAGATGTCCGTGATGGACTCAAACCGGTGCACCGACGCGTTCTGTTCGCGATGAATGTACTGGGTAACGACTGGAATAAACCCTATAAGAAATCGGCCCGTGTCGTTGGGGACGTAATCGGTAAATATCACCCCCATGGTGACAGTGCTGTCTATGACACCATTGTCCGTATGGCCCAACCCTTCTCTTTACGTTATATGTTGGTCGACGGGCAGGGCAACTTCGGTTCTGTTGATGGCGACTCTGCTGCCGCAATGCGTTATACCGAAGTGCGGATGGCAAAAATTGCCCATGAATTGCTGGCTGATCTGGAAAAGGAGACCGTGGATTTTGTACCTAACTATGATGGTACAGAACAGATCCCGGCAGTGATGCCAACCAAGATCCCGAACCTGCTGGTTAATGGTTCATCGGGTATTGCCGTGGGGATGGCCACCAATATTCCCCCGCATAACCTGTCTGAGGTGATCAGCGGCTGCCTGGCTTATATTGATGATGAAGACATCAGTATCGAAGGGTTGATGGAACACATTCCTGGCCCTGATTTCCCCACAGCAGCAATAATCAATGGTCGTCGTGGCATTGAAGAAGCTTATCGTACTGGCCGTGGCAAGGTGTATCTCCGCGCTCGAGCTGAAGTTGAAGCGGATGCCAAATCTGGCCGCGAAACCATCATTGTCCATGAGATTCCCTATCAGGTGAATAAAGCTCGCCTGATTGAAAAGATTGCTGAACTGGTAAAAGAAAAGCGCCTTGAAGGTATTAGCGCCTTGCGTGATGAGTCTGACAAAGACGGCATGCGTATTGTGATTGAAGTCAAACGTGATGCTGTAGGCGAAGTGGTCTTGAACAACCTTTACTCGCTGACCCAACTGCAGGTGACGTTTGGTATCAATATGGTGGCGCTACATCAAGGCCAGCCAAAACTGCTGAATCTGAAAGATATTCTGCGCGCATTTGTTCGCCATCGCCGTGAAGTGGTGACCCGCCGTACCATCTTTGAATTACGCAAAGCTCGCGACCGCGCTCATCTCTTGGAAGCGCTGGCGATCGCACTGGCAAACATCGATCCGATTATTGAATTGATTCGCCATGCGTCAACTCCCGCAGAAGCAAAAGTGGCGTTGATCGCTCAACCTTGGGCTCTGGGCAACGTTGCTGCGATGCTGGAGCGTGCTGGTGATAATGCCGCACGTCCTGAGTGGCTGGAACCTGAGTTTGGCATCCGTGATGGCAAATATTACCTGACCGAGCAACAAGCACAGGCAATCCTGGATCTGCGTTTGCAGAAACTGACGGGCCTGGAGCACGAGAAACTGCTGGATGAATATAAAGAACTGCTCACTGTGATTGCTGAGCTGATCTTTATTCTGGAAAATCCGGAACGCTTGATGGAAGTGATCCGTGAAGAGCTGGTTCTTATCCGTGATCAGTTCGGTGACGCCCGCCGCACCGAGATTACCGCTAATACTTCTGATATCAATAT
This sequence comes from Serratia sp. HNCC26DJ244, assembly GCF_057180565.1. Classification (NCBI taxonomy): domain Bacteria; kingdom Pseudomonadati; phylum Pseudomonadota; class Gammaproteobacteria; order Enterobacterales; family Yersiniaceae; genus Serratia; species Serratia sp. HNCC26DJ244. The sequence goes on from NZ_JBXUGO010000004.1 coordinate 251,231, forward strand.
TGAAGATTTGATCAATCAGGAAGATGTGGTAGTGACATTGTCGCATCAGGGTTATGTGAAGTATCAGCCGTTGAGCGACTATGAAGCACAACGCCGTGGTGGCAAAGGTAAGTCGGCTGCCCGGATTAAAGAAGAAGATTTTATTGACCGTTTATTGGTGGCCAATACCCACGATACCATTCTGTGCTTCTCTAGCCGTGGGCGACTATACTGGATGAAGGTCTACCAATTACCGGAAGCGAGCCGTGGTGCCCGTGGCCGTCCGATTGTCAATTTACTGCCATTGGAAGCCAACGAACGTATCACTGCCATATTGCCAGTTCGTGAGTATGAAGAAGGCCGTCATGTGTTTATGGCGACCGCCAGTGGTACGGTGAAGAAAACGGCACTGACCGAGTTCAGCCGTCCGCGTAGTGCTGGCATCATTGCCGTTAACCTTAATGACGGTGACGAACTGATTGGTGTTGATTTAACGGATGGCAGTAACGAAGTGATGCTGTTTTCTGCCAATGGTAAAGTAGTACGTTTCCCGGAAGGGCAGGTTCGTTCTATGGGCCGTACCGCCACTGGTGTCCGCGGTATTAACCTCGGTGCGGGGGATAAGGTAGTCTCACTGATTATTCCTCGTGGTGACGGTGATATCCTGACGGTCACACAAAATGGCTACGGCAAGCGTACTGCGGTGACGGAGTATCCCACCAAATCACGTGCCACCCAAGGGGTTATCTCCATCAAGGTCAGCGACCGTAATGGCCAGGTTGTTGGGGCGGTACAAGTGGATACCACGGACCAGATCATGATGATCACCGATGCAGGTACGCTGGTGCGTACTCGTGTGGCGGAAGTCAGTGTGGTTGGTCGTAATACTCAAGGCGTCACCTTGATCCGTACCTCGGAAGAAGAGAACGTCGTGGGCTTGCAACGTGTTGCTGAACCGGTTGAAGATGAAGAGCTCGATAGCCTTGAACCGTGTGAAGAGGAAGCAGAAGAACAGGCTGAACCACTCGATGAGGATGATGTCGAAGACGGTACAGATGATGAAAACGCTTAAGTTATAACCGATGCTGCAACTTGAAGTATGACGGGTATACTCAAGTTGCAGTCCATTCTTGCCACATGAATCATGACGGGTATACCACCGACTTTGGTATGGTATCAGATTGAGATATTTGACTTCTTTTCGAACTATTTTAGAAGTTTCCCGCTATCTGTTCCGGGTTATGGCATTCATGCTATGGTCGTTAGGCGTGTTGCTTACCTTTTTTCATATTCGGGATATTCTGAATAAGAAAGAGTCTGAAGTCCTGCAGGAATATGATCTTAACTTCGAGCATGCTCAACGCTATCTACACCGTTCTGCGGACCTTATCCGTGACTTCCAATATATAGTCGAAAAACACCTTACCAACCCAACCGATACTCAGCAACTATTGACCAATCAGGAAAATAGCGGGCAGCAGCTTACGTTTAACCCGCTGTATGGTGAATTAAATTGCTTAATCGATACTGCCTCGCACGATTCGCTGCGTGTTCTAAACCAGCAGATTGAGTATTGGAAGAAGAGCTTTGTGGCGGACTATGACCTGAATAGGCTGTTTTTTATCACCGCGGATAGCTGGTGTCTCACGGAGTTTGCCAGTAATTATAGTACTGTCGATCAGCAAACCTTGTTTAATTCGTTGCGTGCACGTATTCCTAAATACCGTAATAGCAATAGTTCAGATAAAGGTCATGATCTCTATTGGGTTATCCCCAGCGCCGAACAGTCGGATGTGGGATATCTGTATGTGATGACGCCGGTTTATATCAACGATAAATTGACCGCACTGCTAGGCATTGAACGTACTGTACGGCTGGATGATTTGATCACTTCAAGTCATTTGCCACTGGTTGTCGCGGTGCTTGATGAAAATAACGAACCACAGTTGCGGTTGGTAAGCGGTGATGGTCCGCACTCTTCACTCAATGAGTATCCGCAGGAGCACAACTATTTTGGCTATGTCGATAATTACCATGACCTGACTTTGAAAAAGGGTTTGCAGCCTTCTTCATTAAGCATCGTTTATGTGTTACCAGTCAATAATGTGGTGTCGCGTTTCGATCTGTTGGTCAATGCCCTGCTGTTTAATCTGTTCACGGCTGTACTGCTATGGGGACTAGTGTGGTTGTTGGAGCGTAAGATAATCTTGCCAACTCAGGAAGATGCTCTTCGCCTAGAGGAAAATGAACAGTTTAACCGCAAAATTATCGCTTCAGCGCCGGTGGGCATCTTTATCTTGCGTATCAGTGATGGGGCCAATATTTTGAGTAATGAATTGGCCTATAACTATCTTAATTTACTGACTGGCGAGGACCGAGAGCGAATTACGCGCCTGATTCGGGAACAACAAGTCAATCTGATCGATGTGATAACCAGCAACAACAATAACCTGCAAATCAGTTTTGTCCATTCCCGTTATAGCAATGAAGATGTGGCCATTTGTGTACTGGCAGATATCAGTTCACGAGTGAAAATGGAGCAATCATTGCAAGAGATCGCTTCGGCAGAGCAGCTGGCCAACCAGTCTAAATCGATGTTTCTGGCCACGGTAAGCCATGAGCTGCGTACACCACTGTATGGCATAATTGGCAACATTGACTTGTTGCAAAAGCAGACTTTACCGCAAGGCGTGGAGCGTCTGGTTAATGCAATGAATAACTCATCAGGGATGTTGTTGAAAATTATCAGTGACATCCTGGACTTCTCCAAGATTGAATCAGAACAGTTAAAGATTGAACAACATGATTTTTCTTGTCAGGAAGTGGTCACGAATATTACGGGTAATTATTTACCGTTGGTAGTCAATAAACGTCTTGGCTTGTACTGTTATATCGAACCCGGAGTGCCAGAGCGGATAAAAGGTGACCCGCTGCGTCTACAGCAAGTCCTCTCCAATCTATTGAGTAATGCCATTAAATTTACCGATACTGGCTGTATTATTTTACAGGTGGGGATCTATGACAGTTATTTGGAATTCAGTGTGCGTGACATGGGTATTGGCATTCCGGAAAAAGAAATAGCTCATCTGTTTGACCCTTTCTTTCAGGTTGGCGGCAGTGTACAGGGCCACTTTCAGGGTACAGGTCTAGGACTGGCTATTTGTGAAAAGCTGGTTCATCTAATGGGGGGGGATATCGCAGTGGAGTCCGAACCCGGGCTCGGTAGCTTATTTACTATCCGTATTCCATTATTAGGTGCGCAGTTCCCACCAGCACAAGTCATTGATGGTTGGTTGGGTAAAACATTGTGGCTGCAGATGCGTAATCAACGCTTGGAAAGTTATCTAATGCTACTGCTTACCGAGCAAGGGGCCAGAGTGCTGCGGTATGAAGATCAAGAGATGGCAGCCGATGATGTTTTACTGAGTGATTATTCGGTACAGGTGGCGACGCCCTTGTCGATGCGGATTGAGTTTTCTATGGCGCATATTGGACCGTCATTTGAGGTATCACCAGGTTATTGGTTACACTCTACTGCGATGCCATGGGATGTTCTCCCACTGTTAAACCGCCTGTTTAGCGGTGAAATTCAACGTGGTAGCGACACAGTGATGCCTCCGCAGGTTAAAGATACTGATGTCAATAACAGAGATATTCACTTGCTGGTGGTAGAGGATCACCCGATTAGCCGGCAGTTGTTGTCTGACCAACTGACGTTATTAGGATATCAGGTAATGACCGCTAATGATGGTCTCGATGCCTTAGATGTACTGGAGCGAACCACAGTGGATATCGTGCTGACAGATGTCAATATGCCCCGTATGGATGGTTATTGTCTGGCACAGCGGTTACGTCAGTCCCATTTTACTGCGCCCGTGATTGGTATAACGGCGAATGCTCTGGCGGAAGAAAAACAACGCTGTATTGAGGCGGGAATGGACAACTGTTTATCAAAACCGGTGATACTAACTTTATTGGAACAGACACTTACCTACTATAGTCAACAAGTACGACGAAACCGGGCAGAGCATGAGCCCGGTTAAGTGCTGAGTAATGCCTGGCCTAGTCTTTCTCCAACTGAGTCATGTTGATGGAGGAGAGGTAGTTAAGTAAAGCGATATCGTTATCAACACCCAACTTCGTCATGGCTGATTTTTTCTGGCTACTGATAGTTTTAATGCTGCGATTAAGCTTTTTGGCAATTTCCGTGACCAACAGCCCCTCGGCGAACAAGCGTAACACTTCACTTTCTTTCGGCGACAAGCGTTTGTCACTATAGCCAGTGGCGTTGATTTTCTCCAGCAACCTGGTAACGCTTTCAGGAGTGAATTTTAACCCTTTCTGCAGTGCCGCCAAGGCTTGTGGCAGGTCAGTAGGCGCACCTTGTTTCAGTACGATACCTTCAATATCCAAGTCCATCACTGCACCGAGAATAGCAGGGTTATTGTTCATGGTCAGCACGATGATTGACAAGTGCGGGTAGTGGCGTTTGATGTATTTAATCAGGGTAATGCCATCACCGTATTTGTCCCCTGGCATGGAAAGATCAGTGATCAATACATTCGCATTCAGTTTGGATAGATTGTTGATTAATGATGTCGAGTCTTCAAATTCACCAACGACATTAACCCATTCAATTTGTTCAAGTGACTTGCGGATACCGAACAGCACAATAGGATGGTCATCAGCAATAATTACGTTTAGGTTATTCATGTTGTTGGCTACCTTCCTCCAACAGTCTACTGATGAAAAAATCAATTTGACTGAGGTCATGGTCAATCTTAAGTGCATCACCTTCTGCGATGTGTCGTTCTAACGATTCACACAGTTGCTTTCCGGGTAGCAGGTTTAACATCGCAAACGCACCTTTCAGACGGTGTGCGGTTTGAGATAGAGCAGCGAAGTCACTATGCTCCTTGGCAGTATATAGTTTTTTAATATCAACTGGTACTGTATCAACAAACAAATCAATATAATTACTTGTTTTTAATTGTTTTTTATAGTGCTGAATATCATCCTCAGTGAGAGATATCTCGTGATTTTCTTCTGCCAATTGCAGTTCTATTAGCTGTGTAATGGCGTCGAGCATCGCACCGGTGAAGTTATAGTTGACTCGAATGATCTGTTCGCCAAGCTGCTGGCAACCGGTTTCATCACTTGCCAGCAGGAGGGTATAACCGGAGATTAACTGTGGGTCATCAGTAATCACTATGTCATATGCTTGATTATTCTGACGTTCATCAGCGATCAAATAACTGGCTCCATAAGCCTCCAGAAGATGAGTAGTGATACTGCGGACCTCGTTAGAAGTGATATCCAGCCGCGCTTTTATCCCATCCAGTAGTTTTTCCTCTGCTTCTTCCGTCGGTTTCTCCAACTCCATGGTGACTCGAATCGTGTAGCGGGTACCGATATCAAGTTTACTGCGGATAGACAAATCGCCATTAAGCGCCTTACATAATCGATTACACAGGAAGAAAGTTAACCCAGAACCATGATTGAAGCGATCTTCGCGCATTTGACTGAGGAATGGATAAGTCAGGTTACTGAGTTCATCACTGGAGATACCTGAGCCGGTATCATTGATATGAAATAAGAGATGTTCTGGGTGATCGTTTTCATACTCGACGCTCAGAACGATCTTGCCATAAGAAGTGGTGATAATGGCGTAGCGAAGCAGCAGTGAGATAACTTTGCGTAGTATATTGGCATCACCAATATAGTGCTGACCCGCATCAAGATGGAAATGGTGGAATAGGGTCAACCCTTTTTGCTCAATCAAGGGGAGCAGGTCTAGCAGTAGTTCATCCAGGAGTACCGCGGGACTAAATAGTTGGTATGAAGGTTGGATATCCTGCGTTTCCAGGCGAGTTAGCAAGATAATATTGTCAATGAGATCTAATACTGATGTCGAAGTTTGGCTCAGTTGCTTGAGGAGGCTTTGTTGCTGCTGTGGTTCGGGCTGTGTATTCAGTCTGCCAACCAGATTGTTGATTTGATTTATCGGTTGATTGAGCTCAACAGCTAAATTTTGCAGCATCAACTGACGTGCCTGAACGGTTTTATCGTATTCATGTTGAGCTTGTTGCAGCCGTTTATTGACGACCATCTCTTTTTTCTGGTCGTCAAGCAGGAACAGATAGGTTTCTGCGGAACGTTGACTATGGCACAGACGGATCTCATAAATTTCATTGTTTACTGTGGCTTGGATCACCCCATGATGTTGCTTAGCCATATGGGCGATTTTTTTTAAATTGAGATGGGGCCGTAGATGATCAGCAATTTTATTGCTGGCAATCGCTCTATTGCTGGCAAAGTCATAGACTATCAGGCCGCAAGTGAGGTTATTGATAATTTCATCAGTCAGCGAGCGCTCTTTTTCGAGCTCGACAGCCATATTTTCACTGGGGCGGATGTATTGATGGCGGATAAAATAGAACCCTATAATCGATAGCATCAGCAGTAGCAGATTGACCACCAGTAGCCAGATATTATTGCGTAGTAGGTCAATGACCAGGTTAAAGATTGAAACACGATAAATCAGTTTAAGTGGCGCATTGGATAGCGGCAGGGTGAATTCAAGCCAGCCCCGGTGCAAGGTGGTGGTGACCTGGTGTTGCTCAGCGTCAGGTGCGGCAATATTGTCAAATTCATCATTATCGTCCAATAGCAGAAAATTGCTGCGTGCCATATTCAACGGAATGATATCGTTAATGGGCAATTCAAAGGCGAGGACAGTGGCCAGATGTCCGGGTTGGTTGAACGTGGTACGAATAGAGAATGAATAGTTGCCCTGGAAACGCTGTTTACGCAAGCCTGAGAAACTCTCGCGTTTATCGAGCATATTCGTCTGTTGCAGTATTTCAGCACGTAGTTCCGAAGCGAGGGCGGTCAGGTAATTTTCTTTTAACCGTGAGGTCAGATCCTTAATCGATTGAGTTGTCACCAGACTCAGGCTGTTATCCCGCCCGTTAAGATAGTAGAGCGTATAGTTTTCTTTTTTAGTTCCCCAGCGGCTGTCAAGAAAGTTTGAAATATTGCTAATCATGGCTAACGTGTCATTGCTGTGGTTGCCAAAAATCAACACATCGGTTTTATTTCTTTTTTTATCAAGATAATAAACATCTGCATTCAAGAGCTTCTCTTTCTGCTCAGGTTCCATGACAGGGGTCGTTGGGTTGCCAAATTTAGTGTAAATCTGCTGGGTGAGATAACGATAATTATCAATACGGCTTTGCACAGCGGCAGTGATACCGATGATGGCATTTTTTTTATCAGCCAGATAGGCGTTGGTGTAGTTGTAACCATATAAAATCAGGGCAACCACCAGCAGTACACTCTGCAACCAGAAGCTGCGGATAATATGGCGAGATCGGTGTGGTGATTGTCTATTTTGCAGCATGACAACAATTTCCTGAAGTAAACGGCGGACCGCCAGCACGATACCAAGAGTTATACACGACTAAGAGTTACACACTGGTTCCCTAACAACAATACATAATATTGGCTTATCACACTCACCCCGTGAGCACCACTTCACAAGTATAATACTTGAGTGATGACGGGTGTGAAATGGCCACTCGCATATCCAGTGGTTGGATGTTGGATTAAAATTTAATCGAATGAACCGGTTAAAGGTTTTTTTTGCATGAAAACAGTAGACAGTTTATAACGGGGTCGCTAATATTTGCGCCCATTGGAAGGATGGCCGAGTGGTTTAAGGCAACGGTCTTGAAAACCGTCGACGGGCGACTGTCCCAGAGTTCGAATCTCTGTCCTTCCGCCAAATTCTCATAAAGACTGTTTTATAACGGTTTTTATCCTAAAATCCCCTGTAGTTACACAGCAGTGTGACACAGGGGATTTTTTATGCGTACTGGTCTGGCAAAACCTGGTTCTCATGACGACTTCCGTCGTCGTGTTCCTTTAATGACTTAATGATCGCTTTGAACCACCAGGCAAAGCAGAGAAATGACGAGTGTTAGTACAATAAGCTGATTTTTTAGTCGAAGAGACAAAAAATGCGTTGATTACCCTTGCTTATCTCGGTTCGGTTGTATTATATTGCCGTCCGCGGAAATGTAATGCCGCAAAAAATTTCGCCGGCTTAGCTCAGTAGGTAGAGCAACTGACTTGTAATCAGTAGGTCACCAGTTCGATTCCGGTAGCCGGCACCATATTAAAGAACCTCAGCAGATGCTGGGGTTTTTTTATGGGCGATTGGCACCGGATAGGGTAGTGATACTTTCAGTTTTGGCACAAACGCCAGACATAAAAAAACCAACCCTAACAGGTTGTTTTTTCTATAAAAAGTTGATCGACATGAAAGGATTTGAACCTTCGACCCCCGCCCCCCATGACACCGGATAAAATTCTCTGAAAGTCTCGCCAGCTCTGGCTTTTAGTTGATTTTAATGTTTATACAAACAGTGCATTTTCTGCATAAACCGACCTCTACACATCAATAACTTAGGTAGGGGTTTTACCATGATATTTTTGACTGTCCTGTCTTATTTGGATTATTAGTTGTATTAGTCGCGACTTGATCTGACACTGGACCTTGAAAGGTTGAGAGTTACCGGTTTTGATATGGGTGTCGAATCCTTATACAAAACATGAGGTAACTCTCATGCTTCATACTAGCAATCCTATCTTCTTCTGAATATTGGCACAGCTACCGTCAATTTCAGCTTGATTCAACAATTAGTTTTAATCCTATGACGTTTAAATAGAGCGTCAAAGAAAAGTCTTACATTAGTCGAAGCATTATTGAGCTGAAGTTCATTGCCCGCAAAACGATAAACTTCATAACCTGCTAACTTTAAATTACGATCACCAGCGACCAAATTAGCATACTTGCCCCTACACGCCCTTCCCTTATCATCTGAGTAATGCTGAATCCCATCGATTTCTATCACAACTCTACCGCCATCAGGCAATAGCATGAGAAAGTCCATCCGATGGTTGAGTAACGCTTGGATTCCTCGTTCGGAAACGGTTTTAGGATCCCAGTGCAGCCAAACCTCGGGTAGCAACGCAGGTAATACATGTACCACTTGACAATATTGTTTGAAAAATTGGTAGAAAAATGTTTTCTGAGGTGGTGAAGTGCGAGGCAAGCTCTGCAACAAACGGAGGTAAAGCGTATTTTTCGCTTTCTCACTGTCCTCTTCGCGTGTTAATTCTGCCCACCATACTTGCAGCTCACGCCAGCTCAATCCCTCTGCGCTTAATGGGCGATCATAGACTAATACCTCGTCTAGGCTTGAAAGGATCTCAATTTCGTTAGCAAGCGAGTCGCCCAAGCGAATATCGGGCTTAGCGATGGAGGCGAAAATAATATTTTTGGGACGATCGCGGAATGCCCGCAACGATATCAAGCTAAAAACAGGATAACCTCCAGCATCAGAGATATGGCTTAGCTCAGCTCCACACGTTTTCAAAACAATATTAATGGCCTTGACACTGGTCAACTGTGTCTCAATATCGATCTGCACGTCCGCAGAAACTAACCCTTCTAGCCACCGACGGAAACGCGAATCGGATAGTTCAACGACCTGCAATTTCTCAAATAGCCACTCAACGTCGGCATCTTCAGAGTTTTGTTCAAAACGTCGTTGAATTTCCGCTAGAGTCCCTGTCTCGCGCATCGAGAAAACAACACATAAATCAACGGGAATGATAAAGGTATCTTGTATTAACCGCTTAAAATTCTCCCAGTGGCGAAAGCACTTTAATGATTGTAAAGCCTTCGCCAGCTCTCGACGATGCCGCTTGGGTATCTCGATGCTTGGTTCGTCCTCCCACAGCAGATCTTGAACCTGGTTACGAATTCTCGCATCCAGAACCCGTTGTGCCAATAGCGTTTTTGCAAACCTCGGTAGGTCTGTATCATTAAGCAAATCGAAGGCGGCATGCAAACGCTCGCGTTTGCTTCCTCCATCCTCTGGTATAGGTAACCCCAAATGCCGACAAAGGTCCGGAATTTTCTCGTTGGTACACTGACCCTTCAGATCTCCCACTACTGGGCGAAGCAGCTCTTTTAACGTTAAAATATCCATCGAGTTCTCGTATCCTTACTCTTGACCAGTTCCCCGTTGGTTAATACACATTTCAGCGACTGGTGTCATCACATTGAGTCTGAAAGACTGAGCTACTTAGTCCACCATATCTCGCTCATAACAGACTTGACAGCCCATCAGTATGTCCGTTGT